>JAKQBV010000176.1 GCA_029573925.1 bacterium | reverse complement strand
ATGTATGTCTGATTGGTGTCGTCTATGCAACCCGAAATAAGTTCATTCCCTACAGTTATGATTTCAGTTTTCATCGCATTCTCTCTGACGCTGAGAGCGCAACATGCGTCTCGCGTCGTCATTCCTTTTCCATTTATGACATCATTGCTTATTCTTCTCTATAGAAATTCCTTTTCTTCTTTGCTGTCATTCCCGCGAAAGCGGGAACCCATTTTATCTCTAGCATTGTTACTCGCGCACATCAACACTCGCGTTTGAACGGATCCTCATTCTGCCAACCGGCCAACCCTGTTTTCCTGAACCGCTCAAGCCTTCGGATGGAAATCTCGCAGAATATGGGGTCGATGTCCGCAGTGAAACATTTTCTGCCCATTCTCTCGCAAGACAGCATCGTCGAACCGGAATGAGCGAAGAAGTCGATTACGATGTCTCCCTGATTCGAACTCGCCGCGACAATTCTGTCAGAAGATTTAAGCGGTTTCTGCGCGTAGCACCCCGGAACATTCTCACGCATTTTATAAAAAACCTGCTGTATATCCACCCACACATTGCCGGGCCGTATGTTTTCCGACTTGCCTCTCTCGATGTTTTCCGTCAGTTTGCCGCCAATGTTTTTATAATAGCCCCTCAATATTTTCGGAATATCGGTGTATTGAACATGAAAATCAGGGTTGCCTTTTATATAATAAAGCAATTCCTGTCTGACCGACATCCAGTTTTTCTGCGTTCCGTAACCCCTTTGATTTCTCATGGTGATAAAGGAGCGAGGTTTAAATTCATCGAGTCCCCGCATCATTATCATGAAATCTGGCAAAGGTTGAAAGCCGTCGTTCTGGTCGGCTCCAAGCCATACGTACAGCGAAGAATCCTCATCCATGACCGAACTCGTGTTTCGTATCCATTTCTCGCACCAGTTTATGAAGTCGGCTTTTCCAAGCCTGTCGAAAACCACAAGATTGTACGGAGGATCATGCAAAGCCAGCTTCGCTTTTTTTCCAGACATGAAACCGCTGACCATAGAAGAATCAGCGGCGTCAATACATCCGACTTTATGCGCGCCGCTCGGATCCTCCCATACCTCTCCGAATTTAAGCCTGCATTCAGGAAGAAGCGATTCCCTCAATTCCGAATCGACATCGAATCTGTTTGAAGCAGCTTTTTCCATTTTTGTATCTCAATATTTAACTAACGAGAAGTTATGATACATCACAACAACTTAACGCACAACTCGACAAGACAGTATGTTTTCAGTAAGCTGATGCGCGACACTTTGAGAGGGTGACGATATGAAAAGACTAAACGACGACGCCAAAGCGAAATACTTCAAAAGAGTTTATGAGGCCATCGACGGTTTGTGGTTCATGGAGCTCGAATCAGAGCGCGGCTTCGATTACGCTCTGGATATTGATCAAAGAGTCTGGAGAATAGTTCCAAAGATTCAAGCTAGAAAAATCAAAGAGCTGCTGGAGTTGGGCAACGGCGTCGAAGCCCTAACGGCTGCCCTTGCCGCAAAAGCGGAACTCGACGGCGCGGATATTGAAATAAACGTTTCGAACAGCCAAACGACCATAACAGTCAAGAACTGCCCGTGGCATGAGTTAATGAAAAAATCCGGAAGAGAGCATCTTGCTGGAAGGGTAGGGCGCGCTATTTGCGGCGTCGAGTATCCCGTCTGGATGAATGAATTCGGCGTGAAGGGCGAATTCAGAATCGAAAAACTATTATGCGACGGGGATGAATGTTGTGTAATGTCATATCTTATCAACGGCGAAGGCGGCGCGAAATGAAAGCTTCAATAAGAGACAGGTTTTTAGCGACTTGCAGATTCGAAAAACCGGACAATCCCATTCGATTTGAAGCAATGGGCGTGTGGCCGGAAACGGTCGACAGATGGCGGAACGAAGGCCTTCCATTCTATGTTTTCAACGATTTGGCGGCAATTCCTTACTTTAGATTCGAGACATGGCTGCCTATGTTGTTCGGAGACCATAGAAATCCGGGATTTTTTCCCGCGTTCGTTCCGAGAGTGATTAAGAAAGAAGGCTCCACTCGAATAGTGAGGGACTTTTCCGGAAAAACTTTTAAAGAGTTCAGAGACGGCAGCGCGTCTATTCCTCAGCACATAGACGATCCTGTTCACCGCAGAGATGATTTTCGCCGATTGCGTTGGCGGTTGGACCCTGACATTCCAGGCAGGGTGAACAATCCAATGATTGACGGAGCTATCGCCGGAGCAAAGTTGATGTCGATGCCGCTCGCGGCTCAATTCAGCGGCCTCTTCGGTTTTCACAGGCATTTGCTAGGCGTCGAGCGTCTTATGACCACATATTTTGACGATCCCGAATTATTGCGCTCAATGGCGAAAGTGTGGGTGAAACTGTGTTCCGGAGTCATTAATAAGGTTTCAAAAAAAGCAAAAGTCGATTTGGTAGTGTTCTGGGAGGACATGTGTTTCAGAAACGGCCCGCTGATATCTCCGAAAATGTTTAGAAAATTCATGTCGCCTTACTATAAGCAAGTTATTGAAAATGCAAAAGAACACGGAATCGAGAATTTCTGGGTCGATACAGACGGAGACTGCTCGCTGATCATACCGCTTTTCGAAGAGGCCGGAGTCACAGGAATGTTTCCGTTTGAAGTTCAAGCCGGAATGGATGTCAGAGAAGTCAGAAAGAATCATCCGAATCTAGTTATTTGGGGCGGGGTCGACAAAAGAAGGTTGGCAGAAGGAAAACCGGCGATAGAAGATGAGGTAAACGAAAGGGTCGCGCCGATGCTCGCTGGCGGCGGATATATTCCATGCACGGACCACCTCGTCCCGCCGGATGTTTCCTTGGAGAACTTCAGATACTATCTTGATTTGATGCGGTCTTGAGACATAAAAGTACTCCGCCGACAAATCTGATTCTTCAAGACGACAAAATCAGTCTATCCATTTGACATTCAACGGTTTTCTAGGGATTGCGCGTTTATATTTGCGGCGGGGCCATCCCAATATCACCGCTTGAGCCAAGATGTCGCTCAGCGGAACTCCAAGCTTTTTCTTGATCGCCGGGTCGATATGGGCGGCAGCGACAAGGTATCCGATCCATGTGCATCCAAGACCGTGAGCTTCCGCCATCAAAGAAATGTCTCTGAGAGCTATTACGCAATCGTCCTTGCCCGAAAGAGAGTCGGTTCCGTAATGAGCGACTATCAGCGTCGGCGCTCCCCTGAAAACATGCATCCTTTTGTCGCCATCCGCCGCCTCGAATCTCTCAAATGCGTCTTTCTGATCCGCAAGCATTGAGGCGAACAAATCAGCGCCCACAGTTTTTAAAACAGTTTCAGAAACAGGATTCGCCGCCGCCTTGATTATCTTCTTGAAAGTCTTCATTATTCTTGCGTCTAATTCCTCAAGCAGTTCTTTATCTGAGATAACCGCAAGCCTTACAGCCTGAGCGTTATGGCCAGTCGGAGAACTTGACGCAATTCCGACAATTTCTTCCAGCAGTTCGCGAGGAATCCGCTCGTTTTTAAACTCTCTCACGCTTCTTCTTGCCAGCAGCAAGTTGCGCGCGGCAGCCGGAGTCGGCAAAGGCTTCAACCCGGAAATCGCAGGGAATTCGGAAAGCGGAAACTCCCCGCATTCAACCGCCCCTTTTGGGCACACCGCGACGCAGTGCCAGCATTTGATGCATGAACGAGAATGGACAAAAACAGCCGCTCCGTTCTTTTCCTCAATAACCAGAGCCGGACACACATCTATACAGGCTCCGCAATTGTTGCACTTGTTTTCGTCTATTCTTACCATAAGATCCCCTTAGATGTATTAGTTCCGATTTAATCATCCGAAAACAAAACTCATTTATCCAATATTTCGAAAGTTGAATGGAATGGTGTCATTTCGACTCCGAAAATATTTGAAGCTTGAATTTCGATGGAATATTTGCCGGGTTTAAGAATTCCCACAGGCGTTGCCGATTCCCAAAGGCCGAAATGGTAATAAGACTTGTGAGGAGTTCCGTTCAAAAACACTCGAATGGATTCCGAGTCGATATCCACGGAATCGGCTTCCTTGCGAAACCTCGCGATGATAGAACTGAAATCATAAGGCGCAACGGACCCGTCGGCGGGAAAAATACTGACAATCGCCGGAGCGATTGAATCAACGCGAGACATAATAGCCGCGTCCTGCGGCAGAGCGCGCGATTTTTCCATATCTCCGACAAGCGCCGCTCTTTTTTTCTCAAATATTTCATTCCATGGAGGCAACTCGATTCCGAGCTTCGAAAACACAATATAGAAGTCCCTCAGATGCGCCGGACTGAAATCCATCCGTCTAATATCCAGATCTTCTTTAGCGTTTGCTTGAAACATCACGCAATCCGGAGTGGGACTGTGCTCGGCTCCGAGAAGATGTCCTATCTCATGTATCGCGACGGAAGCCGTCCTTCTTTGCGTCAATTCCTTTGGTTTGTCTTCAATTTGATAAATCGACACCACCGCAGAACCTCTATCCGGATAACCTATTCCGTTCACCAACGGCAGTTTCCCCACAAAAATAGGTTCCTTCACAAAACCGACTATCCCAAGACTTCCCTTCGGCTTCATTTTCTCCAATGTTTCAAGTATTGTTCCAGCATAATATTTGTCTCTCACATCGACATACGCTTCCGCAGGGATTTCAGTCCCCGATTCATGAATAACAAAAGGAACCCCGAAAAAAACTTCTGACATCTGAGGCAGAATAGATTTTACAATATCTTCGTCCATCCCCTTGAAAATCACGACATGGAATACCTTCGGAGGAGGAGGAGGCGCCGAATCTATCATTTCTTGAAGTATGGCGTCCCAATCAGGGGGATTCGCATATTGTGAATCGTCCTCGGAGCGCGCTGCGGACACAAGAACTAACAAAACTAATAACGCCGCCGCTACGATTCTTTTTATTGTGACGCTTGTCGCTCTCATCGGATTTAATTATATAGATGACGGCTGAAAAAGCAAAGCTTGTCCGGCCTCCCGGTTGTCACCCTTATGAAAAACATGAATAATATCCGCATGAATAGCGAGTCAAGCAGTCATGCCGCCACAACGAACAGAGCAGGCAAATCCGGAAATATTATATTTCTGGCTATCATCATGTTTTTGTCATTCATATTCCTTTCATTCAAATCAGAATCGTCTTTAGGCGGATTTCACTCTTTTAATGAAGGATGGTACTCGTATATTGCTGCAAATTACGATTCCATCCGATCTTTTTTATTTCCGACAATTTACACCGGCAGAGTTGACTACAATGTCTCTCCGTTACTGTCTTATTTGCTTTACTTTTCAGGCGAAGCAAACGGGTGGCAGGAATGGTCTTTACGGATAATTCCGATAATTTTCAGCGTAATGACGCTTCCTGCGATTTATTTAATCGGGTCTCGTTTTTTCGGCAATGCGGCAGGACTCGCCGCGACCGCATTTATGGCTTTCAGCCCTGTCAATTCTATCGTAGGAAGAAACATTCAAACGGACGCCCTCTACGTATGTCTTATGATGTGGTCGCTTTTGGCATATCTCAAGTCGGAAGACAATAGAGCGTCGCGATTGCTTTTTGCGGTGACAGCCGGACTGCTTTTCGGGATCGCATTTATGGCAAAACAATTCGTGGTTTTGCTGCCTCCGTCGATTTTTTTATGGGAAACCGCTCGACATAGAGGGATTAAATGGCTGGGATGGAGACATCTGGTTTTCGCGGCGGCTGCCGCTGCTGTTCTTTCCCCGTATTTCGGCTATCATTTTTTCCATCATTCATCTCTGATTTTCGGTTCTCAAGGCAGCGTGCTTGCTTCCGGAAGACTTCACGCAATAGGATTTGACACTGCGAATTTTCTCGCGACTGAAATACTTTGGGGATTGTCGCCCGCCATTGCGGCGCTTTTTATCGCCGGTTTGTTTTCCTCATTCACATCCCGCAACCCCGGCGGTTCGCTTTGTTTTTTCGCCATCGCGGTTTTTATGCTCTTTTTCACAGTGTGGCACGGACACAGCTATTACATGCTGTTTATGACGCCTTTCTGTTGTCTGATGGCAGGAGCTTTCATCGGGGCGATGAAACGAAAAGTGTCAGCCATTATCTTCACAATAGTTTCAACGCTGGTCGCATTTTCGACGT
>JAKQBV010000471.1 GCA_029573925.1 bacterium | reverse complement strand
CGCAAACGACGTGGCTTTTTGCGCCGGAATCAATATTGCGCAAGATGGATTATCCCGAATCCGTCATTAGGATTCGGGAGCGATTGTTCAGAGCGGATGAAATGCGAGGCGCAAGGCGCATTTTTGCAGCGAATAGAACTTATGGTTCATGAACAATATAAATGGGTGGCACGCACAAACTTGCTTTGTGCGTGAGTTCGCCGCTATGAAAATCGCCTCGGTTCGTCGGCTCTATCGACGAATCCGGGATATATGAAAATTACGCGTTAGCAATTTGCGATGACAGCTTCATGCTCGAAGGAAAGAACTTCGAGCATGGCACGCGTTTTATGCCGGTTCTTAATAGATTATACCCACCTGTTTTTGTGCCATGCACAAAATTCTTTCTTTTGTGCATGAGCGAAAACAGCAACATTCATGGGTAATTCCAAATAATAAGTCGTTTAACAAGCAAAACCATCGAATAACAAGCATGCGAAAAAACAGCGGTTATTCCGCCTCTTGAGACTGTCCGGAGTTTTTGTTGAATTCGTTCATGGCGGAATGGACGCCATCGGCGACGCACATTTCCAGAGCGTCCACGGCGCGGCGAAGCGCTATTTCAAGTTCTATCCTCTCGTCCTTGTCGAAAGGAGTCAGAACATGGTCGCGCAGGCTCTCGCCGGACGCGCGGCTTATGCCCACGCGCAGGCGCGGTATCTGTTCGGTCCCGAATGTGGATATGATGTTGCGAAGCCCGTTGTGTCCGCCCGCGCTTCCGGAGAGCCTGATGCGGAGTCTGCCGATGGGAAGCGCGGCGTCATCGTAAACGATGATGGTTGATGCCAACGCGGAGTCCCAGTTTATGTTGCACGCCGCCATCGCCTCGCCGCTCAGATTCATGAAGCGCAAAGGTTTCAGCGTGGTTACGGTTAGGCCGTCGAAGTCGTAATCAGCGCGCTCGAAGTCAAGAGTCTTTTTTTTGAAGACCGGCGCGCCGCGCCGCGCCGCGAACTCGTCCAGCGCCATGAACCCTACGTTATGCCGGGTGTGCGCGTATTTCCTTCCCGGATTTCCGAGTCCGACGATAATTTTCACTCTAGCGTCGTCCATGCCTGTTTCCTTTAAGCGCGAGCGGGTCTTTACTCCCGAATCCTGACAAATGATTCGGGCTATGCGTCGATTATAAATTCTCGAAGGTGAAAACGCTAAGGGGCGGAAAATAAAAAAGCGGCGGCGCAGCGTCAAGCCCGCCGCCGCCGATGTTTTTTTTAATGTTACTCTTCGTCCTTCTTTTCGTCTTCGCCTTCGGCTCCCTCTTCGCCTTCCGCCGGAGCCGCCGCAACCTCGTCCTTCGGAGCCACTATGCTCACGAGGACTTCGTCTTCGTCGTCCATTAGAGAAAAATCTTCGGAGATTTTCAGGTCGCCGACATTGTAGTTGTACCCCAACTCTGCGTCAGCGAGGTCCAGCTCGATGGATTCGGGAATCTTGTCCGGGAAGCATTCGACGGTGACTTCGGTGGCGAGCTGCTGGATGATGCCGCCTTTTTTCTTTACGCCTTCATCGTTGATGATGACGAGGGGCACGCCGATGTGGACTTTTTTGTCCATGGAAATCCTGATGAGGTCCACGTGGTTGATGACGTGGGCTATCGGCTTGTACTGGATTTCCTTAATCATGGCGAGGTTCTTTTCGGAAGAGCCCTCGATGTCCAGATCGATGATGACGTTGGAGCCTTCATAAGCTAGGAGCCTGTCGATCTCGCGGCGGTTTAGTTTGAGTTTCAAGGGGTCTTTGTTTTCGCCGTAGATGACAGCGGGCACCAAGCCGGCCCTGCGGGCTTCCCGCGCCGCGCCTTTGCCCTTTGCGTCGCGCGTCAGCGCCGTAAGTTTTGCGTTTGTCATTGTTCCATCTCCTTTATGATACGCCGTTCCGGAGAGAGCGAACCGCTCGCGCCGGCGGGTCTTTTAATCAATTTTCTTCGGCACGAACAACGCGCTTATCGACTCGCGCGTGTGCGCTCTGAGCATCGCTTCGCCGAAAACATCCGCCACCGAAACCACAGTGATTTTCGGATACTGTTTCTCCTCCGGGAGGGGAATGGTGTCCGTGATAATCAACTGCTTGAGCTTCGAGTTTCTGAGCCTTTCCATCGCCGGGCCGGATAAAGCGCCGTGCGTGCAGTACGCGCTCACGTCGGAGGCTCCCTTTTGCGCCAGCAGAAACTCCGCCCCGTTTACAAGAGTGCCGGCTGTGTCCACGATGTCGTCGAACAGCATGCAACTCTTGCCGGCGACATCCCCTATCAGCTCCGTCACTTCCGATTTGTTAGGCTCCGGCCTCCATTTGTTCAGGATGGCGAGCGGAGAATCGATCCGGTTTTTCATCCGCGTCGCTCTCTCTACACCGCCGACGTCCGGCGAAACCACCACCGCTCCGCTTCCGCCGATTCCGTTCTCTTTGAAGTGGCGGATGACGGTTGGAAGAGACGAAAGGTGGTCGACCGGGATATTGAAGAATCCCTGAATAGACGATGAGTGGAGGTCCATCGTCATTACCCGCGTGGCTCCGGCCGTCTCCAGCAGGTCCGCCACCAGCTTCGCCGTTATAGGCTCTCTCGGCCCGACCTTCTTGTCCTGTCTGGCGTACCCGTAATACGGGATCACCGCCGTTATGCCTTCCGCAGACGCGCGTTTGAGCGCGTCGATTATTATGAGAAGGTCCATCAGGTTCTCGTTCGCGGGGTTGCACAGGGACTGGATGACAAACACGTCCTTGCCGCGCATGTTCTCCCGGATTTCGATGCGGCTTTCGCCGTCCGAGAACCTTCTGACAACCACATCTCCAAGCTTTACGCCGAGATAGTCCGCGATTTTTTGCGCCAGACCGGCGTTAGAATTTCCCGAAATGACAACCATGCCCGCGCAACCCTCGCGCTCTTTTCGGCTATCGTCGCATTCTTTTTGCTTCAATTCGCCCCCTTTAACTTCTCAGTGTCAAAATTATTACTATAGATACGGAATGTTTTTTGTCAATTGCCGCCGGATAAAAGACGGGGTGGAGCGGCGCGCGTAAAGCTAGCGTCAATATTGATGGAATTTGATAATGCCGCAGATGGTCTTGAAATAAGCTACGGATTAGGGGGCGCAAAAATGCGTTGAACCCGGATTCGCCGATAGCGCCGGCGAACCGGGGCGATTTTCATAGCGGCGAACCACTTCTCACGCACAAAACAAGTTTGTGCGTGCCACCCATTAATATTGTTCATGAACCATAAGTTCTATTCGCTGCAAAAATGCGCCTTGCGCCTCGCATTTCATCCGCTCTGAACAATCGCTACCGAATCCTAATGGAGGATTCGGGTTGAAACTTGACGCGACCCGCCAATCCGGCAATAATTATAGCCAGTTAGGGCTGGAAATGGTAAAATTTACAGAGGGAGCGTCCGCATGATAGAAAAAATTAAAACAATAATTCTGGATTTTCAGGAGGCGAAACTGGAGACGGGATACCCTCGTCGCATACACATCAAAACAGCGCCCGGCAAAGCCACTGTGTGCATAGGGGTCAGGCGCAGCGGAAAATCTACTTTTATGTTTCAGATAATGCAAAGACTTATCGACGGCGGTGTTTCGCGGGAAAACATTCTCTATCTGAATTTTTTTGACGACCGACTTCACAATCTGAAACACGAAGGTCTTGGAGCAATAACTGAAGCTTACTATTCGCTCTATCCAGAGAAGAAGAACAGCGAAAAGATTTATTGTTTCTTTGATGAGGTTCAGAACGCGCCGGGGTGGGAGCCGTTCGTTGACAGGCTGATGCGGACGGAAAAATGTGAAGTTTATATAACGGGTTCGTCGGCAAAGATGCTGTCAAAGGAAATAGCCACACAGATGCGGGGCCGCGCGCTGGCTTGGGAAATATTTCCTTTTTCATTCCGGGAATTTCTTGATATGAAGGGGATAGCCGCGGCGGATGCTATGTCTACTAAACAACGGTTTCTTGTGCAAAAGGCTTTTGAAGAATACTGGGAAACCGGCGGATTTCCTGAGGTGGCCGGGTTTGACCATGAACTGAGAATAAAGACGCATCAAGAGTATTTTCAGGCTGTTTTATTCCGGGACCTAGTGGAGCGCCACAATATTTCGCATCCGAAGGCCGTCAAAGACCTTGCCCATCGTTTGATGGACAATGCGGCGTCTCTTTATTCTGTCAACAGCCTGACAGGGTATTTGAAGTCTCTCGGATATAAAGCTCCTAAAACGGCGGTTTCGGAATACATGGCGTGGTTTGAAGACGCTTATTTCTTTTTTACCGTGAAAATATTTGACGCGTCGCAGGCGAGAAGAAACACTAATCCAAAAAAAATTTACTGTGTTGATCACGCAATGATCACGTCAGTGTCGTCAGGAATCTTGTCGAACAGCGGTCATCTGCTTGAAAACCTTGTGTTCACTGGGTTGAGGCGTCATTTTTCTGAAATATATTACTACAAAACGAAAACCGGCAAAGAGGTGGATTTCATCGTTCTGAAACGGGATAGGTCTGAAATGCTGATTCAGGCTTGCGAATCACTAGTTGATCCAAGGACAAGAAAGAGAGAAGTAGCGGCTTTGATTGAGACGATGCAAGAGCGAAAGATTAAATCAGGAATCATTGTGACGAAAAATGAGGTTGACCGGATAGTAGTCGACGGTGGAGCCATAGAGGTTGTTCCTATATGGCGATTCCTTCTCGATTTGACATCAGGCAATGATTAAGCTTATCCAATTTCAACCCGGGTTCGCCGATAGAGCCGGTGGATCGGGGCGGTTTTCATAGCGGCGAACTGCTTCTCACAAACAAACAAGTTAGCGCCACCCATTACTTGTTTATGAACCATAAGGTTTATGCTTCTCAAACGCACATAGACGACAAAAGGGACAAGTTTTGCAGTTTGTATGTGATTATATTCATACTTATCGGTCATTGACACTGTATTTTTCTGGAACTTATAATAATGAACAATATTGATGGCGGATACCGCCGGTTGTTTGTTGTGCGCGGCTTTTTTGTTGCGTTGGTAGGATAATTGGACAGGTTGCTTGAATATGACCCCATAGTGGGTGTGGACATCGCGCCCGACTATATTCGCGCCACTCAGCTTGAGCGTGTGGGCGGAGAATATTATTTGCGCAACATCGGGATGGTGGAGACGCCTCATGAATCATTCGAGGGCGGAATGATAGTGAGGCCGACGGCGGTGGCCGAGGCGCTGCGGGAATTGTTCCGCGAGCGGAGATTCGAGACCAAGAAAGTTGTCACTGCGGTAAGGGGCAAGGGAGTGGTGAGCAGGATAATCACTCTGCCGTCCATGCCGCAGGAGCGGTTGCGAAGGCTGATTGAGAACGAAGTAAACAGATACATAGTTTTCAGCGAAGACGACAAGGTGGTGTACTACCATCCTATCGAGGAGTTCGACGAGCACGACCGGCGGAAGGTGAACATAATGCTGGTTGTGGCGCGCAAGAGCCTCTGCATGTCGTACTGCGAGACGTTCAAGCGCGCGAACCTTGAGTTGACGGGCATAGATTTTGGCATGTTCGGAATAATGAGGGAACTCAGGAACAGCATGCCGTATTCGCTGACAGGCAACACGATGTCCGTGATATCCGACAGCCAGAGCGTGTCGATGAACATATTCAGCGGCGACACGCTGAAGTTCACGCGGACGACGAACGTGGGCAAGGAAGACCTTGCCGGCGGCAACGGGCAGGTGGACAGGGTGGTCGGGGAGATGCTGCTGGCCCTGAACTACTACCAGACGGAGCACCCGCAAGGGGACATGATACAAAAGCTGGTGGTTAGCGCGGGAGCGACCGGAGACAAGCTGGTTGCGGCGGTGCGGGAGTCGGTGGACGAGATACCGGTGGAGACGCACAGCCCGTTCGCAAACATCAGGCTTAATGTCGAGGATTTTCCGGCGAGCGTGATGGAGAGAGTGGACTCTGATTTCGCGGCTTCCGTCGGGCTGGCGTTGCACGGGCAGGAACTGGATATTCTTCCTTTCCAAGTGGACCTGTTGCCGTCGGAAGTGCATCACGGCAAGATGATAGCGTCGCAATTGAAGACATTCGTCAGATGGGCGTTGGTGGCGCTCATCGTTGTTTTCGGGCCTTACGTCTACTTGAAGGAATCCCAACAGAAGGCGTTGAACAACAGGATAGCAACCCTGACGGCTGAGCAGGAGGAGTTGACCGGGTTGATGTCGCGACAAGCGGCGAGCAGAGAGCAGCAGAGAAAGCTCAACCCGCTGTCCGCCGAGACGCCGGCCGCGGCCAATCTTTCGCCGTTGTTCGAGGAAGTCAAGAGAGTGATACCCAAGACCGCGCAGTTGACGGCGATGAGGGTGGTCGCGCCGAACGTGGTCGAGTTCGAAGGAATAGCCGAGGACAATCCGTCAATATTCTATTTCAAGTCGTCGCTAGCGTCGTCCGAGATGTTCGAAGAGGTCGAGTTGGGCCCGAGGAGCATGACTAGGGCGCACGGCAGGGGCATGGTCGGGTTCGTGATTAGATGCCGCCACAGGGGGCTGATGTGAGCGATTTGAAGCGCATGTATTTTGAGACGAGCGAACGCAACCGCGCGATGATTTCATTCGTGGCGGCGGTAGTCCTCGGAGCAGCGCTTTTTGTTGCCATTCTTCAGCCGGAACTGGTCAAGACGAAGACGCTCAGGGAGAACGCTTCGAGGCTCAACGAGCAGGTGAAACTAGTCAAGGCGCAGCAGCAGAAACTAGAGGAGCTTGGAAGGTCCAACCTCAAGCTCGGCTCTGAGCAACTGGAATATCTGGCCGCCCGTGGCAACGAAGTCCTGTTCGAGGGAGAGGTAGAGCGGTTCATCGGGGACATGAAAGAGATCAACGAGAAGGTGGGCGGGAGCCAGTTCGCCGTTTCCGAGGGAGCCATACGTCCGGGCTACATTGCGGTCGGGCCTCGCAAGGATATTTACACTCTTAACTATGTGCCGCTCACTCTGGATTTCAAAGGCGATTACGCCGCCGCGTCGAACTTCATATTCCAGTTGAGGGCGATGAAGCGGCTTATGACGATAGACAACGTGGACATAGTGTCGAAGGACTATTCGGCGGTATTGAACGCAAGAATCCAGATGGGGCTGTATTTCATCGAGGAGATTTGATTTTTGATTAGCAACACTGGAAAAATAATCATGGCGATCCTCGTTCTGGGGATAGCGTTCGCCGCGCTAACGGCTCCGAAAAAGCCTAGTTCGCCGTTGAAGAACGTGCCGACAGTGACGGAAATACAATCGGCGTCGAGAGCGAAAGGCGCGGGAGATGAAGTGGAAGCCGAGTTAATGGCGGCAACGCAAGCGGACGGCGCGGTCCCTGCGGCTCAACAGCCCGCGCCAGCAAAACCACCCGCCGCCAAACCTGTTCCGCAGGCTGCCGCGATGGTTCCCGAGGATATCGATCTTCTTCAGGAAAGATATGGAAGGCCGGACCCGTTCGCCCCTCTGTTCGACTTGCCTGTTGAGCCTGAGATTGCGGATTTCGATCTGCCCGACCTATTCCCGCTTCCCGCGCCGATGCCGCGCTCCGTTCCCAGCTTTAAGCTTTCGGCGGTGGCTCTGGGAGGAGGCGCGCCGATGGCGGTCATCAACGGTCAGATTCTCGGCGTAGGCGACGGAATTGAAGATTTCGCGGTTTCCTCCATTCAGATGGACGGAGTCAAGCTTGTCGGCGCGGACGGCTATGAAATCGTTTTGAAGATAAAGCAGGATATGAAAGGCTTGTTCGACGTAGCTCCCGGCTCCATATCCAACGTGGAAAACTAACCCTGCCGGGCGCGCTGTCCGGCTCTGGACCGCCCTCATTTATGACGTCCCTTACAGAAGAAACGGCAACGACCTGCGGAGCGCCGCAGGAGCCTCGCGCGTTGAGGATTTTCGCGCTCTGGGGCTTGCCCGCAATGCTTTTCCTAGTGTCGCTGATATACCTCGGAAGCTCGCTGGACCCGTTTACCCCGATAAAAACCGGCGTGTTCAGGCTGTTCGCGTTCGGCGGGCTTCTGGCGTGGGTTTATGATTGCGCGTCGTCAGGAAAGTTGTTCTGGCGCAGGACTTCGGCGGACATCCCTCTGGCGGCCATGCTGGTCTGGCTGGGAGCGTCCGCGCTTTGGTCTGTCAACAAGCCGCTTGCGGCGTCTCAGTGGATGGACGTGTTTTCAGGCGCGGTCGTGTTTTATGCCGCCGCTATATCGTGCCGGGGGGCGGAAGACGCGAAGGCGATTCTCGCCCGTTCGGGAGTCCCGCTCTTTTTCATGGCCGCGCTCGGAGCCTGCGACTTGGCGCGGATAAGCGTTTTTCCGTGGGATACTTTGCTGATAGACAATAGATTGTTTTCCGCGTTTTCTGCGATGGGTGTGGACGGCGCGCCTCCCGCGCAATGGACTCACAGCTTCGACGGGAGGGTGTCGGCCAGTTTCGGCAACCCTGTGTACATGGCGGGTATGCCGTTGCTTCTGCTGGCTCCGCTGTGGGCGTTGCTCGCTGGAGAGCGGACGCCGAGGCGAGCTTTGTTTTTTGCCGCCATGTTTGCGATAGCTGAATTTCTGCTTTTAGCCACATTCAGCCGGGCGGCTTGGGCGGCGGCCATCGCTGGCGGAGCGGCGTATTGGCTGCTCAGCCGGCGCGGCGGCGTCAGGCGCGAGGCTGGCGCGAGAGCGGGCGCAATTTTGGCTCTTGTCGTGCTCGCAGCTTCGATAGCCGGGTTCACCGTCAGGAGCGCGCGGCGGCCCGCTGAATTCTCTATACAGCAACGCGTCGCCACCGTCGCCGACTCGCAGGACGCCAGCCTGTGGCAACGCGCCATGATTTGGAAGACCGCTTGGGAAACCTTCAAGGACAACCCCGTCAAGGGCGTGGGGCTTAACAACTACGTCGTGTGGCATCCGTGGCATCAGGTCCCGTTTTTCAAGTCGGAGCTATGGGCTGCCCGCGCGAGTTTTCCGGACAGGGTTCACAACGAGTATCTGGACGCGGCGGCGGAGACCGGAGCGGTTGGTCTGGCGTTGTTGGCGGCAGCGATGGCGGCGATGTTCGGCATGGGGCTTAAAGCGGCGCGCGGCGGCGGCGCGCGGGGCAGGCTGGCTGCGGCGATAACCGCAGGCGGCGTCTCCACGGCCCTCTACGCGTTGATGCAGTTCCCGTTTCATGTGCCCGCAGTGGCGGCATATATGTGGACGGCGGCTGGGCTGCTTCCGGGGCTTGCCTCCGGACGCGATGTTTCATCGGCAAAAATATGGCGGGAAGCCGCAGGCAGGGAGCGGGTCCTGCTGGGGTTAGTCCTTGCGGCGGCGTTCGTGTTCGCAGTTCCGGTCTTTGCCCGCCCGACTGTGGCCAACATCAGGTTCTCATGGGCGGTGAGGCATGTGGACAAGGCGACGCCTGAGAAAGTGATGGAAATGATGAGAGCGGCGGTGGCGGACGAACCCGGCAACATGGAGATGACTGTCAGGTTCGGGATGACCGCAAACATGCTCGCGGCGAGGGAAAAGGACGCCGGACGCGCAAAGGTTCTCCACGCGGCGGTAAGGGACGAATCCCTGAGGGGTTTGCGGTATTTTCCTTACGAGCCGAGGCTGATGGAGAATCTTGGCGTGGCTTTGATAAGGCTGGGTTCGCCCGACGCGGCGGTCGGGCCTCTTAAAAACTCGGTCGCGATAAACCCTGAAAACGCTCTCTCGTTTTACAATCTGGGGATTGCCTATTATTTATTAAATAACTATAATGCAGCAGTATATAGTTATACAAGGGCGTTCGAGTTAGATCCTGACTTGCCCGGAGTTAAGCGGAACCTAGGGCTTTCGCATTTAAAAGCGGGGCACGCCGCGCAGGCGGAAGAGATGTTCGTAAGCGTCCTCAGGGACGCCGTCGACAAGTCCGTACTGAACAGTCTCGGAATGGCGATGTCGGAGCAGGGAAACAGCGCAGGGGCGATATCAAGCTATAGGCGCGCGCTGGAAATTGATCCCGGTTATGCGGACGCGCGGGGCAATCTGGCGATAGAGTTGATTGAAACCGGGGATTTCGCCGCCGCTGAAAAGGAGCTTATGAAGGTTCTAGAAGTCAATCCCGGATCGGAAGCGGCAAGGCATCATCTAGAACGAGCCAGAGAAATGTCGGGCGGAAGAGGGTTAGAGAAGAAATAGAGAATCCGGCAAGCAAAAAATAAAAGGCGGGCGTAGCCTTCAACCCGCGCAGTCTCCGGAGGAAACCGAAGTTGAAAAACAGAATTATAATCGCGGCTCTGACGATGGCGGTTCTCATCGCGCTTGCCGCTCTACCCGCGAAATCTCAGTCGCAGCTCAATCTTCCTTCAAACGTCACGTTCAGCCTGAACCTCAAGAGCGCTGATGTCACGGACGTGTTCAGACTGATTGCGGAAAAGTACGACCTGAACATAATAGTTTCGCCGACTGTCAAGGGAGTCATCAGTCTGCGCCTTTCAAACGTCACTCTCAACGAAGCCTTGACCGTCATACTCGACGCCGCAGACGCAACAGCAGAACAGACCCTAAATATCATATATATCAACTCAAAAAGCGACATCAACAAAACGGACAAGAGGCGCGAAGACCTGATTACCGAGATTTTCTCTCTCAATTTCATCGACGCAAATCAGTTGTCTATGGTGCTGAAAGACTTCCTTTCGCCGGAAGGCCGGGTGAAACTGTTTTCCAGAACTGGAGAACCCGGTCGCGCGGGAATCGCAAAGCCGCCGATGCTGATAATCACCGACTACCCGCAGTACGTGGAATCCGCCAGACAGATAATTGAGAAGCTCGACACGGAGACTCCGCAGGTGCTCATCGAGGCAAAGATCGTGGAGACAAGCAAAGGGTTGGACGAAATTATCGGCACGGACTGGAACATGACCGCGTCGCTGACCGGCTCGCCCGTCAAGGTGGACACCGTTTACAGCAAAACAGGACAGATCAGTTACGGCGTCTTGAGCATGAGCGGATTCCAAGCCGTATGGCAGAGACTGCATCAGGACAAGGGAATCAACATCCTTCAGGACGCGCGGGTGTCGGCTATGGACAATATGACAGCCAGCATCCATGTCGGTGAGTCTATCCCGGTGGGAATAACAAGCTTGTCGGCCGGAACAGGCGGCAGCGCGACTATCGGAACCACCGGCATTCAACAGTGGGATGTCGGCGTCACCCTCAAAGTGACTCCCCATGTGTTGGATGAGGGCGTCATCATGATGAAAATACAACCCCAGATAAGCAACGTGAAGGGGTTCACCGTCCTCGGCTCGACAGGCTCCAACGCGCCCATCACCGTTGAGAGAAGCGTGGACACGAACTTAATGATTAAGTCCGGCGAGACAATAGTAATCGGCGGCCTCGTTCAGGATCAGGAGGAAACCCGAAACAACAAGGTTCCCGTTCTGGGCGACCTGCCGGTCATTGGCTCCGCATTCAGGCGCAAAGAAACCATCACCTCGAAAACCAATATGGTGATTTTTATAACAGCGACGCTCATGGAGAATAAAAGCTCCTTCGGCGCGACTCAGCCTGCGGCGAAACCGCAACCCGCTCCCGAAAAAACCGAACCCTTAGGGGAATTCTTGGAATACAAATGATGAACTTCCTCCGTCAGATCAAATCGCTCGCCGTCGCGGCGGCGGCAACGGCGCTGATTGCGTCGTTTGCGCTGGCAGACGCGCCGGAATATTCAATCGGCTCAAGCTGGGACAAATACTTCGGTCTTTTCTACAAGGGAGCCTCCCACGGAATCAAAGTCGAACAGAACTTCGAGGTGTGGCGGGACGGCAAAAAAATCGGCATTTTCACCGTGCGCCAACTCAGCGACACCGTCTCAAAGGGGATTTTTACTCCGGATGCCTCGGATGAAATTCTCAAGGATGGCGACAAGCTGAGACCTGCCGCAGCGACTGTTCAAGGCCCGTCTCCAGCCGCTGGCACAACCAAAGACGATAAAGC
>JAKQBV010000466.1 GCA_029573925.1 bacterium | reverse complement strand
GGGGCGGAGATGATACCTGAATCGGTTCGAATTTTTGTGTGCACCTCTCCGGTTGATATGAGGAAGTCATTCGATACCCTCGCGTTTGCGGCAAAAGATTTGCTGGGGGAAGATCCTCGCAGCGGCGCGCTGTTCGTATTCTCGAACAAGCAATCGAATCGGATGAAAGTTTTGTGGTGGGACAAAACCGGATACGCGATATTGTGCAAGCGGCTTCACCGCGCGGTATTTCGCATTCCCAAGCCCGATGCGCCCGAGCGCACAGGTGTGATGATTTCGGCGAGGGAGCTTGCGATGATTTTGGAAGGGATTCAACTTTCAAAAAGAAAAATAGGCTAAAACCTTCTATGAATATATATTGCAATAAATAGAGATATTCCGCATATAAGCTTTTGTGAAAAGCGCTGAGCCACCCGACATATCTTCATTCTCGCAAGAAGCGCAATCCGTTATTCAATCCCTTCAGGATTCCATCCGGAGAATCGACAACGAACGCGCACAATATATAAAACTCTACCAACTCACGCTTCTCGAATTGGAGCGTTTGCGCCGACAGCTTTTCGGCAAGAAATCCGAACGGGTCAAAGACGAGCAGCTTACCTTGGAATTCATGCAGGTCGCCGAAGCAGTTAGAGCCATGGAAGAGACTCTGACTCCAGAAGAAAGAGCGCCAATTCCGAACAGTGTTCGGAACAATGACAAAGAAAAGAAGCGAACACCGCACGGAAGGCAGACGTTGCCCGAGCATCTGCCGGTGGAACGCATCGAATTGCCCGCGCCTCTCGAGGTTGAAGAGAATCCGACGGATTACAAGAAAGTCGGCGAAGACGTGAGCGAAACGTTGGAGCGGAGACCGGCAACGCTTGTGCGCGTGCAGATAGTCCGCCCCAAATTTGCAAAGAAGGCCGACGAGGATGCGGGCATTATTGCATCCAAACTTCCGACGAAACCCATCGAGAAAGGTCTTGCCGGTCCGGGGCTGCTCGCGCACATCATCGTCAGCAAGTTTCAGGACAATCTTCCGCTCAATCGTCAGGAAAGTATTTTCGCCAGAGAGCATGTCACGTTGGGACGCGCTACGATGTGCGCCTGGATCAAACAAGCGGCCGAGCTTCCGATTCTTTTGTTCAAAGCGATGAAAGAAGACGCCATGAAGGCACACTGCATTGCGACCGATGCCACCGGCGTCCTGGTCCAGGCAGAAGGAAAATGCCATCGCGGGCATTTCTTCGTGCTCATCGCGGATCGAGATCATATCCTCTATTTCTACGAACGGTATCACAACGGCGACGCGGTGGAGAAGCTGCTCGGCAATTACAAAGGGCACATAGTCGCGGACGCACATATTATCTACGACCATTTGTATGGAGAATCGGAGGGGCGCATCGAATGCGCGTGCTGGGCTCATACCCGTCGGTATTTCTTCGACGCCATTGCAAGCGAGCGAGACCTCGCGATGCATGCCATCCATTTGATAGGAAAGCTCTTCGAAGTCGAACGTGAAATCAAAGGCCTGCCGCCGGACGAAAAGCTTCGCATTCGGCAGGAGAAATCCAAACCTGTCACCGAAGAATTTTTCAAGTGGCGCGATGAGAAATGGCCCGACGCCGTGGAACATTCGCCCATTTACAAAGGGCTGCAATACGCCGGAAATCAACAGACGGCCCTGCTTCAATTTCTCAAAGACGGCCGGATTCCCATTCATAACAACGACAGCGAACGGGCGCTCCGGCAACAGGTGATCGGCCGGAAAAATTGGCTCTTCTTGGGAAGTGAAGACGGCGGCGAGTGGAACTGTGTATTCACATCTCTCATCGCTTCCGCGCGACTCCACGGAATCGAACCCTGGAGCTATCTCCGCGACATCTTCATTCTCCTCCCCGACTGGCCCCGAAGTCGAATCCTCGAACTCTCTCCCAAATTCTGGAAGCAAACACTGGAGAATTCCGACGCTCGTCAGCGACTTTCCGCTAATCCTTTTTATCGCGTTACCGCTGTCAGCTCCGAAATTCATTGAGCTAAAAATAGCCCAACAGTCAGCAATCGTCAGGGTGGGTTTACAGAACGGTTACCTGTGGCTGTCAAGAGTCCGGTGGTGAATAGGGCGGCGCATAACAACAGAAACCGTTTTTTCATCGATCTTCTCCATTTTCTCCTTAGAGGGTACTCCTCAAGGGCAGTTCTCGAGTCGCAACAAGT
>JAKQBV010000458.1 GCA_029573925.1 bacterium | reverse complement strand
CGAGCCTATTTTCGATTTTGCCGACCATGTCGTCCACGACGTCGCCGATGCGGCCTTCAAGCCGGTCCCGGAGGCTTTCGAGGTCTTTCATTTCCGCCAGTTCCTGCCTGCCAGCTTCGATTCCCAACAAGAGGCTCTCTCTGATCTTCGAGACGGCGTTTTCGAGCGATTCGTTGAGCCTGAGAGAGAGGGCGTCGCGTTCTTCCGCGCGATCGCGGGCGGCGGCGTCGAGCCGTTCCCGAACGGCGTCCGTGGACGCCTGAACGCGCTCTGCGATTTCCGACTTGAACTGCTCCAGCGCCTCGCGGCCAAGACCGTTTTCCGGCAATGACGACATCTTTTCGTCGAACTGTTTTCCGAGTTCGTTCACGAGTTGGTCTGCGAGGCCGCTGAGGTTTTCGCCGGCCAGCCCTATTGAGTCCGTGAGCGCGTCGAACTGGCCGCGCGTGTTTTCCGCCACTCGTTTTATCTCTTCGGCGGCGGAGCGTATCCCTTCGTCCACTTTCAGGGCTACGGCGTCGCTGAGTTTCGGGGCTATCTCGCCGAGCCATTCGCGCACTATCATCAAATCTTCCGGTTTGAGCGTGGTGTCGGTGTAGGAGCGCACCTCGTCGAGGATTGCGGAGCGGGCGGAATCAAAGGCGGCCTCAAGGCTGACGTTGCGTTCGCGCAACTCAAGGACGCGCTCTTCGAGCCTTCTGGCCGCGCCGAGGGAATCGTCCTGATATTTCTTCCAGACGTCCGCGCGCTCGGCCAACCGGCTGTCGACGGATTCTTTTATGTTTTCAGCCGCCGCCTTCAACCCGTCGAGGGCGCGCTCGGCTCCTGCCTTTGTTTCCTGTGTTCCCGCCGTCACCGCGGCTGATATACTGTCCAGCCGTTCTGCAAGCCTCGCTTCGAGCGCGGCAGAGTCGAAACCGGCGGATTCGTCGCGGGGTCTTCCGGCTATCTCGTCGAGTTTTGCTCTTACCGAGTCGAGCGCGGAGTTTAGCTTTTCCGGCAGAGCCGCCTGAGCTTCCGCGAGTCTGGCTACGGCGTCCTTCGCGGATTTTGCCTGAAGGGCCAAGTTGTCCGCCTGAGAGCGGGCCACCTCTGCGGCCTCCCTCATTCCGGCGGCGATAGAACGCTCAAGCTTCTGCGCGAAGTTTTCCTCAAGTTCGACGGACAACTGGGCGGCGAACCTGTCCCGGAAGTCTTCCATCGCGTTCGATATCCGGTCGTCGAGTTTCGAGACGATTTCGGACGCGTCCGGACCGGAGCGTTTCCGTTCTACTGACGCTATGGCGTCCCGCGCCGCGCCCATCTGTTTGTCCAGTTCGGCTAGAAACGCGCTGTTGAGGGCGTTCGCCCGCTCCTCGAACCTGACGCTGTAGTCGCTTATTTGTTTTCTGATGTCTTCTTTAGCCGGGACGCGCTCTTTGATGTCTTCGAGGGCGCTCGTGATTTTTGTGAGCGAACTGACCGCCGCTTCGACGTCTTTCGGTTCGCTGCGCGGGATGGAGTCGAACGCCGCGTCGATTTTTTCGGATAATGAGGCTTCTGCGGCGGCGAGCGCTTTTGAGATTGGGGAGAGGTCGAGAGGGGCGGGCGGCTCAGCCTGCGGGGCCACGCTTATTGAGGACGCTATTTCCAGAAGCTTGTTGATGTCGGCCTTCAACTCTTTAATGTGGGGCGAGAGGGCGCGCTTGATTTTTTCCTCGATAATCAACTCGTCTGCGGGGTCGGCCTCCGCGCGCGCGCCTCCCATGGATTTCAGCATTTCCGGCAGTTGCTCGCCGAGGCTCTTTATGGATTCCGACGCGTCGAGCGCGTTGACCCTCTCGACTATCATGCCTGTCATCTCGAAGAAAGCTTGTTTTATGAATTCCTTCAAGTCCGTCGAGTCGAATATTGACGCGGCGGGTTCCGGCTCGGGTGGAGTTTGGGCGGGTTCTTCTGCGGCGGGCGGCGGGGGCTCGAAAGCCTGCTCCTGCGCGGGCGGCTGAGCCGCCGCGGGGCTTTCTGGTTCGGGCGGGGGAGGCGGGGGCGCGCATTCGAATTTCTTGGCGGCGTCTCCCGGCGCTCCCGGCTTTTCGGGAGCCGGAGGCACATCGTCGAGCGCCTCGGCTTTTATCATTATTCTGGACTGCGTGATTTTAAGGATGTATTTTGCGGAGACGCGTTTCGCGGCGGGCATCTCCGGCAGGAGGGCAAGCTGGGCGAGGTCGCCCGTCTTTTCGTCGAACGCGAAGTCGTGCACCGCGCCCGCCAGCATTCCGGAGTCCGTGATAACCTGAGAGCCGATTAGCGCGACGTCTTTTAGGAATACGTTGAGCAGGTCGGGCCTGTCCGATATGGGGATGGGGGCGGGGATGCCCTCGCAGATGACGGCGTTGTCGTAAATCCGTTTCACCGCATCGAAAGGAACCACATCAAGCGAGCCTTTTTCGGCGTCGGGAGCGAGAATGAAGGCTAGTACCTTGCGCGCGTCCGGGTCGATAACGTAGCCTTTGACCCTGCCCATTTTCTCGTTCCTGTCGGAATTGATGGCCGGTTTGTTGAGAACGACTAGACTGTATATCATAACGACCTCACGAAATGCGCCGCAAGCGCAAACGCTCCGCCGCCGTCCGGGCCGCCGACCTATAAGACGGGCCTGAACGCTCCGACGGATTCGCGTTTATAATACAATATCCTTCCGCATGGCACAATGTTGCCCGTTGCGCTCAATCTTCGTTCAGCGGGGGCGGGTCGATATAGTTGCGGGTTCCGTTGAGTTCCAAGTAGAAGCCGCCTGATTCGTCGCGTTCGAGGAATTTCGCCATTTGCGATAGCGCCGCGCGTGAGAAGCGGGCTTCGAGGCCTTTGCGGCCCGGCAGCGAGCAGTACAGCGCGCCGCCTTCAGCCGCCCTGAGCGTTACGGGGTCAAGCTCGGCGCAGAGGCCGCCGTTGAGCGTCAGCCGCGCCACATCCGTCCCGTCCTCCGTGTTTTCCACGAAGAACTGCCGCGCCACGAACGGCGCGTCCTCGACAGTCACCGGGTTGGTTTCGTTGCCGATGCGCAATATGTGCCGCCCGTCCTCGAAGACGAGCGACTGCTGGAAAAGGCGCAGAATCTTCTCGTGAGCCACAGGGTTTCCGTCCGCGAACCAGTTCCCTTCGCGGTCAATGCTGATTTTCGGGGGTGAAGGCCTTCCGTCTCCGGGAGCGCCGTTGTCTTCCATCATTTTGCCGCTTCCTCCGCTCCGGAATCCGGCCCTTTCGTTTTCAGCTTCTTGAGAACCTCTATCAGAACGTCCGGATGGTCGGTGATTATTCCGTTCGCGCCGTCCCGCGCAAGCCTGTTCATCGTAATCGGGTCGTTGACGGTGTATATGTTCACGCTCAGCCCGCGCTCTTGAGCGCGCCGGATGACTTTTTTGTTCGCCATGATGTACCTCGGATTGAGCGCGTCGGGCGCGCACGCCTCGATTATCTTGTCGATGTCTCCGAGGTCGATAATGTCCCGCGTAAGCGCCCCGGTCGTTATGCCGGGGTCCATCTCTTTAATCTTTTTCAGAAACGAATGCTCGAAAGAAGTCACTATCACATTGTCTTTCATGCCGAACTCGTTGACCATGGCCACTACGCCTTCCTCGCATCCGTCGGACTTTATCTCGATGTTCACCTGAATCTTGTCTTTCGCCCAATCGAGGACCTGCCGCAGGGTGGGGATAGGCTCTCCGGCGAAATCTTTCGAGAACCAAGAACCGGCGTCTAGCGCGGCGATCTGCGCCGATGTCATCTCGGCCACCTTGCCGGGAACGCCGGTGGTTCTTTCGGTGTCATCGTCGTGAATCACGACGAGAACGCCGTCGGCGGCCCGGTGAATGTCCAACTCGAACATGTCCGCGCCCAGTTCATGCGCGCGTTTGAAAGACGCCATAGTGTTTTCCGGGGCGGAGCCTGAAGCGCCCCTGTGGCCTATTACGCGCGCTCCGTAAACGGTGGGCGGCAGGGATGCCGCGCCCGCCGCGCCGGTCGCCAGAACCGTCCCCGCTATCATCGCGGCGGCGAAAATCCGCCCAGCCTTGACCGATATCTTTTTCATTTTCATATTAGTCTCCATTCCGCAACCCGCGCCATGCCCGCGCGCGGCCGCTCGATTGCTAACGCTTATTATATGTCCCCAGAGTGGAAAAATGTAGCGGTTGTTATTTGTCTGGAAAGGAATCTGGAAACGCCGCTCGCTCGCTTGCGCAAAATTGTGCGCTGCTTGCCGCATCGGTCACGCGCGGAAATCGAGCCTGAAAGCGCGTATGCCGTCGAAGAACTGGAGGATTTTACGGAGCCGCTCAAGGAGCGCGCCTTTTTCGGTTTTGTCTTCGGCGAGCGCGGCGATAGCGTCTGATATTCTTTCGAGCGCGGCGGCGAAGTCTTCCTCGGTCTCAAGCGGAAGGTTCCTCAGTCCGAGGGCGTCCGGGCGGTAGTCCGGAAACCGAACGAGCACGGAGTCCTCCGGGGCTGGGCCGATGTGGACTATCCTTTCGTGAGTCTCCGTCACATGCGCTCCGCGAGACATCAGGGTCTCTGCGATTCGTTCAGCGAGCGCGGCGAAGTTGTCCGCGAACGACGCTTTGTTTATGCTCAGGTATTCCCCGCCGGAGCCTTCCACCAGCCTGTTGAGAGCGGAGAACGGCCTGTTGGAAAAGAAGTCTTTTCCGGCTATGGCAAACACGACCGCGCCCGCGTTAGATACGGCTTCAAGAGCTTCTTCGCCCGCTGAAGCATAGTCGTCGTCCGCGTCCCGGTCGGACACCACGACAATTGCTTTCAGCGAGTTTTCTCTAAAAGACTGGTCTTCTAGGGTTTGGCGGACGGCGGCCAGCGCGTTGGCGGTCTCGCCGTTGAAGAATATAGAGCGGAGGTCGTCCGAGATATCAAAGATGGAGGAGCGCAGCGGGCCGGCAGGCTGAGAGGAGCGCTCGAAAGGCTGTGCGCCGAACATGGCGGAGATTCCCCGGTTCGCCAAGTCGGAGCAGAACGCGTTCATTCCTCTCAGCATCGCCTCGGCGTCGGTTTTCATTGAAGCCGAGCGGCTGACGACGAACACGATGTCCGCCAGAACCGCCGGGGCTGATTCGGGAGGCGAAGCGACGCGCGAGACAGGTTTCAGAAGGGGGATATTGCGCCTTTTAGCGGACTCGGCGGCGCGTTCAAGCGCATCGGCCAGCGCGTCCATCCCGGCCCGGATGTCCGCCCGCCTGTCGCGTCCGCTCACTACCTCGTCCAGCCTGTCCTTCATCCGCACGAGCAGGAACGCTATGTCGTCAAGAGCCGACCCGCGCGCGTCGAACATCTCGATATCTTCGTAGACGTTCAGCAATACGTCTTCGGCGGACGCTATCTCGTCCCGGATGGAATCGAGATGTTTGCGGCCTAGTTGCACATGGAGCGGTGGAATGAGGCGGGCGCGAGACGCCGGGGCGGGAGCGGAGACGCGTTTGCGCGCGACCTTCTCTATCGCCGCCGGGTTCGCCAGCGCCGCCGGAAGCGGCCCCACCGTTTTAAGGTTTCCAATTTCCATACGGCAATTCTAAACTCAAGCGGCCTGTTTTGTGAAGCGTCCCGCGGATTATCGTCCGCGCTCAGGCTGGCCGAGGGTCAGTATTTTACTTCGACCTTTATATCGTCCGCCGCGCCGGGATTAACGTATATCCTTTTGAAAGCAGGCGAGAAAGCCCATCTGCCGGGGCGCGCGCCGATTCCGGCGAGTGATTCGTCCCGAGTCGCCGCGACCCCGTTGACTACGACCGACGCGGGGGCTTCCGCGCTCGCGGCCGTTATCATGTACTGCCGCCCCGCGCCGCCGCCCGCCCTGACCGTGAAGTCTTTTTCCGAGTCCATTTCAAGCGCGATGTCGGCGCGCTCGAAACCTTCCTCGTACAGCATGAAGCGCGCGGGCGCTCCCGGAGATATGTCGAGCGTGACTTTTCCGGCGAACGACTCGTCCCCGCGCCCAAGCTCCCCGTCGCTAATACGCAACGGAACTATAGAGCCGACCCGGACGAACAGCGGATATCTGTCCAGCGGGACGGCGTAGGTTGTTTTCTGCCCCGGCTCGTAAATCGTTCCCAAGTCCCAGAAGTCCCTCCACCGCGCGCCCATGAACTCCACTTCTTTTTCCATTTTCGGCTCGTGGATGACTGACACAAGAAGGCTGTCGCCGAGAACATATTGCCATTGTCCTTTTGCGGGGTGAATTATCGGGCCTTTCAAGTTGTGGCTTTTCATCATCATCGAATAGAAATACGGTTTCAGTTCGAGGTGGAGTTTTACGAACTTGCGGTATATGGCCACTGTTTCGTCGTCGTGAAGCCACGGGAAATGAGCGCCGTGGCCGCCGTTTTCCATAAGCGGGTTCAGCGCGCCGAACTGCGCCCATCTCAGCAGCAGTTCCTTCGTGATTTTTTCGTCGCCGTGGTAGCCGCCGATGTCCGTGCCGATGACGGTATAGCCGAGCCGCGCGGCGTCAAACACGTTTCTCAGAGCCTTCATGAACCCGAAGTCGCCCCAGTTGTGTTTCTCGTCTCCCATCCAGTTCACAGGGGAGTGGCTTATGGGAGCGAAACCTTTCGGGTTTGCGACCAGCATGTCCACCGCGCGGGACCACGCCACAGCGCGGGGATTGCGCGACGTTATGTAATCCTGCATCTCCATGTAATACATATCTTTGTATTCCTTCGGGCTGACCGGGCCGGATGCGCACCAGCCATCCGCCGGAAACATCGGGTCCGTCCCGTCCACTTTCCAGCCGTCGATCCCCATGTCGATTACGCGCGCCTTCAGCCCGCGCCACCACGCCCGCGCCTCCGGGTTCGTGAAGTCAACGAATCCCCCGGAGCCTTTCCACCACTTTATTGTTCTTCCGCCGTTGCAAAGGTATCCCTTGTCGCGCGCTTCCGTGAACACCTCGTTAGTCTTAGGCTCGAACCTTCCGGAGTCGCTGCTCTCGTTCATCATGGACGTCGCCCACAGGATGACTTTTATGCCCCGCGCGTGGAGTCGGTCTATCATCCCCTGCGGGTCAGGATATGCTTCGGTGTTCCATATAAAATTGTTGTATTCAGTGGACCACGGGCTGTCTATCACCACAGCGCCGACGGGGATGCCACTGCGCTCGTATCCGTCAACCATCTCCCACACCGCCGCTTCGGTGTTGACGTCGTCCTCCCACACCCAGTGGTCGAACACCCACGCGGGAGACACCGGCGGCCGGTCGCTTTTTTCCACCGCGAACGGAGGAGGATTCTGGGCGGCTGCCGCGCCGCTCAACAAGCAAGCCGCGACTCCCGCCGCGAAAAGGATTGTAACCCGAAGATAGCCCGATATTCTCATCTAGACTCTCCCTGCCGCAGAATTAGCCCGCATTGGCGAAAAATGCGTTAGCGTTAATAAAACAATCTGAATAGATTTCGAGAAAGCGCGGGCGCGCAACCCGGCGCGGGGCGCGCCGCTTTTTGATTCTCTCAGGCCAGCTTGAATAATTCGTTTGCGACGCGCCGGATTTCCGCCGATCCTTCAACCTGCTCGACCCATCTTCGGGGTATGCCCCACAAGCCGTTCCACGCCCCCGATATCGCGCCCGCCACCGCCGCAGTAGTGTCTGTGTCTCCGCCGCCCATCACTGCCTCTACCACCGTCGTCTCGAAACTCTCAGGCGTTTTGAGGAAACAGAATACGGCGCTCGCGACTGTTTCCACAA
>JAKQBV010000439.1 GCA_029573925.1 bacterium | reverse complement strand
CGCGGCCCGACCGCCCGGACCAACGGATCGCAGAACATGGAATCCGCATTGGAACCGATTGCTACGAATCTGTAGTCTCCTCCGTTATTTAATATCTCAAGGGCGGCGGCGTATTTTTCCACCGGATACAATTTGTAGGCGCTGCCCGCGCCGGGGCTGACCGCTATCAGCCCGGGGCCGAACAGGTTCCGTTCTTTCATAAACGCGGCCACTTTTGAATCCACATCTTCGGGAATAGTGATTTTCATGTCGCGCCCGGTCACTATCATGCCCGCCGATTCGAGCACGTCGAGATGCCTGTCTATGGCGTGCCGGGACAGGTTGTTCTGGTTTTTGAGATGTGCCTTGTGTGAAGTTATCCGGCGGCGCGCGCGCACGAAGTAAGGAATCATCGAGTTGCGCAGGTCGACGACGATGTCGTATTTATGGGCGCGCAGTTCGAGGGCTAGGAGAGCGGCCCCTTTCGCGCCTTTGTGTTTTCCTTTGTTTTCAAAGATAACCAGTCTGTCAACCCACTCATGCCTGTTTAGAATCGGGGCCGCAGTCGGGCCTGCCGCCACTGTAAGTTTCGCCGCCGGATATGTCTCTTTCAGCACGCGCATCACAGGCGTGGTCAACACGACGTCTCCAATACAAGACAGAGAAATCAGGAGGACTGAAGAGACGCTGTGGTCGTGCGATATGCTCATTTGGCGGCCGCCTTGCCGCGCGCTGAACTCACTGCGAGATAAACCTCGTCCATCTGGGCGACGGTGTTGTTGACATCAAACTCGCGGCGGACGAACTCGCGGGCTGACGCGGCGCGTGAACGCGCTGCGGCGGGGTCTCGGAGCGCGTCCAGAAGAGCCGCCGCCAGCGCGGATGGGTCTCCCGGAGGAGCCAGCAGCCCGGTCTCTCCGTGCCTAATCACTTCCCGGATTCCCGCCACGTCCGTCATCACCGCCGGGACGCCCATGAGCGCCGATTCGACGAGTATCACTGGCAACCCTTCTTTTTCTAGCGAGGCTAGAACAGAGACGTCTATGGTTCTCAACACGCGGGGCAGGTCGTCCCGCGCGCCCGCAAATACCGTCTTGGGCGCGACGCCCAACTCGGCGGCCTGCTGTTCTAGTTTCTGGCGAAGTTCGCCGTCTCCGACAATCAGCAGGCGCGCTGAAGGCTCCTCGCTCGATACACGAGCGAAAGCGTCGAGCAACACGCTGTGGCCCTTCATCGGGGCCAGTCTTGCGACTGAGCCTATCACGGCGTCTCCCGGAGCGAACCCGAATTCGGTTCTGGCGTCCTCGCCATCGCGAGCTGAATCGTCATAACGGGAAATGTCGATGCCGGTGTAAACTCGCCGCATCATTTCGGGCGGGACTCCTTGTTCAAGCAGGCTGTCGCGGACGGCGTCCGAGCATGGCAGGAGCGCGTCGCACTTCATATACCGGCGTTTCTTCGTCATCTTGAGAACAGAGGCGACGCAAGGAACGCCAGCCCATCCGGCGGCGGCCGAGCCGAGCAGCGCGCTGCTTGTAAGGTGCGTGTGAAGGATGTCGATATTTTTCTCGCGGAGGATGCCCGCGAGTTTCCACGCGGCGAAATAGTCGAACTTGCTGCTTCTGACCGGGAGCGGGACGCAGCGGGGCCTGTGCGCGCTTATTCTTTTGTAATTGACTCCGCCGGGTGGAAAAACCACCCATGTTTCATGCCCGCGCCGCTCCTGCGCGTTCAGCGTGTCCATCAGCATCTTGTGCCAGCTCAGGTCGATGTTGTTGATGAAGTGAAGTATTCTCATGTCAGGCAAGGAGCTTTTGGTACATCTCCTCCGTTTTGTCCACCATGCGGCTGACGGTGAAAGAGTTAATGACGGTCTGTCTGGCTGCGGCGGCGATCTTTCCCGCCAGAGCCTCGTCAGCCAGCAGCGTGTTTATCCCTTCAGCAAGCTGGACGACGTCGCCGGGTTTCACGAGCAGTCCGTTGTTTCCATGTTCGAGCGCTTCGGGTATCCCGCCCACATCGGTGGTCACTATCGCCCTCTTCATGCACATGGCTTCTAGGATGACATATGGCAATCCTTCGCTGGCCGACGCCAGCGTGAATATGTCGAACAGGCACAACAGGTCGCGGACGTCGTTGCGGACGCCGAGGAACCTGAAGCGTTCGGAGACGCCGAGTTCGCGCGCCTGTTTTTCAAGCTCGTCGAGCTGCGGGCCGCCGCCGACTCCGAGGAAGACGGTGTCCGGGTTCTCCCGGAGAACCGCCGCGGACGCGCTCACTAGGTGGTGGTATCCTTTGCGGGGGGTGAGCGAGGCTACCATGCCGACCACTTTCGAAGACGGAGAAATCCCTAGTTCGGCGCGATAGCGGTTCCTTATCTCCTCCTCCCGGCTTTCGTCGTAAATGTCGGGAGAGACGCCGTTGTGCACCGTCCGGATGTCGTCCGGGTTAGGGCTGAAATGTTCGAGCATGTGCCTGCGCACGTACTCGCTGACGGCCAGCATTCCGTCCGAACCGACCATTACGCGGCTTCCGGCATGAACGCTGTAGGTGCTGTGGCATGTGGTGACGAAGGGGATTCGGCGGCTGCCGCTTCCGCGCAGCGCCAAGCTGCATATCCACGCGGGAACGCGGGAATGAGCGTGAACCAGTTCGATTTGCCTGTCCTCTATTATCTGACGCATCGGCCCGACCATCTTGAAGATTGGGATGGGCGATTTCACGTGCACTGGCATTTTGACATGCTCGATTCCGGCGGCCTCCAGTTTTTCCACGAGTTTTCCGCCGAATGAAACGACGAGCGGGATGTATCCTTTTTCCTTGAGGCCGACGGCAAGATCGATAACGTGAGTCTCGACGCCGCCGACTCGCAGTTCGGGCAGAGTGAGAAGCGCTCGCGGTTTGTCCGCAGTCGGCGCTCCGGCCACAGGGCCGACATAGCCGCGCTTCTCCCGCAGCGCTTCGCAGTATATTCCTAGCGTGTCGTCGAGCATCTTCCGCTGGGAAAATTTGCGTTCGAGATCCTCGCGAGCCTCCGCGGCGACGCTGGCCGCGAACCGTCTGTCTTCAAGCAGCCTGCGCGCGGCTTCCGCCAGAGCTTCCGGATTTTTCGGCTCGACCAACAGCGCGGCGCGACCGTCTTCCAGCATCTCAGGTATCCCACCCACGTTGGTTGCGGCTATCGGAACCCGCGCCGCCATAGCTTCAAGGCATCCCATAGGGAACCCCTCGAAAACCGAGGATACCACGTAAGCGTCCATCGCGCCCAAGAGATCGTATATGTCCGTTCTCACGCCGGTAAAAACAACCCTGTCGGCCACGCCGAGTTCCGCAGCCAGTTGGGAGAGTTCTTTGTTCATGACCATCGCCGACGATAAGCGCGCGCGCCTCCGGCATTCTCTCCCTCAGCCGCCTGAAAGCTTCAAGCAGAAACCTGAAGCCTTTCGCGACTGTGAGCCTGCCGACGGAGCCGATGACGGGGGCCGATTCCGGGACGCCCAGTTCGGCGCGCACCTCGGAGCCGGGGCGGCGGTTCGCCACGCTCCGCTCCGCCGCCTCGATGTCTATCCCGTTGTACACCACCCGCATTTTGGCGGGGTCCGCGCCGAGCCTTTCCCGCATGTGCTCGCGGATAACTTCGCTGACGCATATTATTCTATCGCCTTTTGTCATCACCGAGCTGCCGAGGTGTGGCGCGTACTGCCCGTGCGCGGTGATGATAAAAGCGGAGCGGAGGCCTTTCGAGGCAAAATGCGCCACCCATGCCGGGACGCGGGAATGCGCGTGGACGATGTCAACGCCCTCTTCGAGCGCTATCGCCCTCACCGCGCCTGCCATCTTCCTGACCGCCGATGGGGATTTCCTGTGAATCGGAAGCGTTATATGCCTGACGCCGGACGCTTCGAGCCGGGGCAGCAACGCGCCGCCGTTTGACACCACAATCGCTTCGTGACCGGCCTTGCGCATGCCCTCGGACATCGCCAGCACGTGCGTCTCCACTCCGCCGACGTTCAACTCGGGCAGCAGATACACTATTTTCAGGGAGCGCGCTTTATCTCGCATCGTTCAATCTCCGGGGAAGACCGGGACGGCTCAGAACTTGAAAGTCCAGCCGGTCAGGCCCATAGCCCACAGAGCGCCGAGCGTCACAATCACGGCAACCAGCGCCTCGTACTCTTTGTTTTTCATAGCCAGCGAGAAACTGAACCCGCCGCTCGCCTCCGCGCCCTTAGCAGGTTTCAGCCTCGGCAGAAACCTCGGAACCGCCGCCTTGAACGCCTCGTATTCCGCGCCGAACTTACCCGCGAGAAATTTTTCTTCTCTGTATATCGTCGCGTAATAGACCGTGAAAAAGAATGGGAAATACGCGGCGGTCACCCAGATGTTGTTCGCGGCCAAGCACAATCCGAGGTACATCAGGAAACTGCCGAAATACAGGGGATTGCGCGTGCGCGCGTACGGCCCGGAGATGGACAGCTTCCGGTCTTTCATTATGCTTCCCGCCGAAACCACTCTTATGGCCTCGCCAGCCAGCGACACCGCCGCGCCGCCAATAAGCCATTTGATCTCGGGCCGGGCGAATATGATTATCAGCAACCCGAAGACGTGCCCCAGCCGCACCCGCCACTTCTGCAGAAATATCGTCGTCTTTTCCAGATTCACATGCTTACCGTATAGGATATGAAATGCCCGTCCTGAAACTCTTTTACGTCCTCGTTGCCGGTTACTTTCGGCAGCAGGTTTTTAACGGTCGCAAAGTCGAGCCTGACCGAACCCGCCTCCGCGCCCGCTCCGTAAGTCGGCAGACCGTTCATAGACCCCGCCCTTATGAAATATCTTCCGTCGAACTCGCGTTCGGCGCCCGCGAACCATCTTGTCCGCAAATCGTCTTTCCAGCACAACTCAAAGTCGGCCGCCAACAGCGTGGACGCCTTTTCGTCGGGCTGATAGGCGACGCCGAACATCGCCGTCGCCTTGCGCTTCCTGCCCTCGCCTTTGCCTTTTATCCTCTCGACAAGCCCGCGCAGGGACACGCCGTACCTCATCCCATTGTCAGCTTCATAGTAGAAGGAGAACATGCCGCCCGTCTCAAAGCTCCTGTTTGCGGTTGAGGCGTCGTCAATGTCGTCGTATCTGAACCAGTTGGAGTCTGCTGAAAACGCGGCGTTGCCGCGCGAGCCGCCAAGTTCGCTGTAAGAAATTCGCCGCTCGCGCCCCCGCAATTTTTCTCTGTCCGGCAATAATCCATTCGTGTCGGCATGGTCTATCCCCCATTCGCCGGGGATGGTGAATGACACCCCGACCGCTCCTTCGCCCTGAACGGGGATCACCACGCCGACAGTGTCGGAATCAAACTGGTCCAAGTTGCGCTTGTCGCCGGGAAAATGCCTGAGGCTGTGGTTGCGGGAGAAAGAGAAACGGTCCGAACGCAGAGCCGCCGATGGGTTCCATACCAGCCCGATGGGGTCGCCGCCGACGGCGGTGAAAGCGCCGCCCATGCCCGCCGGCCTCGGCGCGGCTTTGCTTAAGTAATCTATCGCTCTGTCGGAAACAGCGCGCGCCGCGCCTGAGAAAATTATCAGCGCCGCAACTGAAGCCGCCGCCGCTTTCGATATGTCAAACCTCATCTCGCCTCTCTTCAGCCGCGCCGCGCCCGGATGTCATCTCATCGCGCCCATGCTCGACCCGCCCCCGAAAAACCTGCGCTCAATCTCCTGCGCCACCCGCTTCGATTCGTCCAGCGGCCTAAATCCCTGCCTCTTTCGGTTCAGCACGTCGCCTATCGCGCGGTTGATTCCGTCTATCGAGGTGTATGTTATGTACTGCTCGTCCGTCAGGTCTTGCAGCATCTTGTCGAACTTGTTTCTTTTCTTCTTTCTTCCTATCTTAACAACCACCGCGTACTTGCCGCCGGTGATTATCTCGGACACCATCGACACGCTGTCTTCGGTAACTATGACCGCCTCGCAGAGGCCGATTATTCCGGGAACCGGGTTGTCCGGGCTTTCTGAAGCCAGAAGCAGATAAGCGTTGCGGGGATGCTCCTTGAGTTCGTCCCTGACAACGGCCTCGGCCGCCGGGGACGTGCGCCGCGACGTTGTTGTAAGCAGCGACAGGTCGTACTCCTCGCAGGCCAAAAGAACCTCGTTCAGAAGTTCCCCGGCCATCTCCGCGTCGAGGCGCGCGTGCGCGCTTTCCCCTCCGATGAGCAGCCCGACAGGGCGATGAAGGTCTCCCTTTATCTTCTGGTGCAGCGCGACAGATTCGGCAAATATGAACCCTTCGGATATGTGGCTCGCGGCCCCCATCGTGTAGATCACGTTCTCGCCCTTGCACTTCTCCTGATCGTGTCTTGGAGCCACCACTAGATTGAAGTCCGATGCCGACAACAGCGACGGCCTCATGCACACCACCGTCTTGGCGTTCCATATCTTACCAAGCAGGAACGTCACCGGATGGGTGAACGAGCCGGCGGATATTATCAGGTCGGGCGCGAACTTCACTAAGCTTTCAATCGACACATTCGTGACTTTCTGTATCCAGAAAAGAATCAGAGGAGACGAAAATTTGAAACGCCTCGCCATAAAAGACATCGCCACGAGAAAAAGATAGTAAGGCTTGCTCATCTTGATTTCGAGCTTTTTGCCGATAATTCCTTTGAGCTTGCGCGCCACGCCCTCCGTCTGATGGACGTGGCCGCGCTTGCCGTCGCTGATTATCAGCACGCGCCTTTTTTTCTTCCCTTTTCCGCTTAATTCTTCCATAGCATAAATTACTCAGTATCGATTATATATTCTATTATTGAGAAGATGAAAAATCAAATACAGGAGAGAGTGTTTATCTGATTTCTTCGAGGATATAAATAGCGTCGTCGGGCCGGGTTCCAGCGAAGGCCAATACGCGGCCGGGGCAAGGAACCTCGCCCGCAGCGATGCGCGCCTCGGACACCCTGTCTCCTGAGCCGAAAAGCACGACTTTTGAACCGAGGTTCACCGCCGCCGCCTCCGCCGCGACAGCCCCTGCGGCCTTGCCGCCGAACATCGCGTGGGATATCAGCATCTCCGGGTCGAGGCTCTGCCGGGAGCCAAACTCGCTGAGGGCGCTCTCAACACCCGGCGACATGAAAGGCCCAGACCCCCACCTTATGGAAGCCGCCACGTAGGAACCCTCCGGCAACGCCCGCAGGAACCTTTCCATCCTCTCGCTTTCCTCCGGTCCGATGAACATGTTGAAGCCGCCCGACGCCGTCACCTTTCCGCTTTTTCCGTCGAACGCCACTATGTTGTATCCCGGCAACCCCGGAGACTTGTCCGCTCCGTCCACATATATGCCGTCCATCCCGGCGCCGTACGCCGAAGAAAATATAAAGACGGTGCGGGGAAAATCGGACACTGAATCTAGCGCGGCGGTCGAATCGAGGAGGAGCATCCTAGCGCCGGAGGCCCTTATCGCCATATACGCTTCATGAAGAGGCCTGCCGAGTATGTATGGCGCGTCGCCCGAGAGGATCGCTTTTCGCACGGTCGTCTTGCGCCACCTGAGCGCCGAGGGCGATTTGTCCGCCGCGCCTCCGCGCGCGAACAGCCTGATGTTTTCAGCCTCCGCGCCATGCGCCGCGAGCCATGCAAATAGTTGACGATTAGCAACTGGCGGAATGGCTTCCAGTCCGAGCAGCGACCGGAGTTCTTCCACCAGCTCCGGGGAGCCGTCCACCAGCGCAAGCCCGTCGGATGTCCGCAGGGTCAGCGTCGCAAGCCCGCTGTCCGCGACTTCGAAGGAAGAGGCATCGTCCGCAAGCGCGGCGCAAGCCGCGAAGGCCGCAGACAAGACAAGCGTTAAAAGAGCCGCCTTCAGCCTCACAGATACCTCCTTATGCTTATGCCGGCGCCCGGCCTGTACACCCGGCTCTTCACCGTCTCGAAATAGAACTCCATCGGAAAATCGTATTTGTATATGATCACGTTTCTTGAAAAACCGTATCTGATGCGCCTGCCGTAATTTGCGCCTTTTCCCTGCCGCGAGTAATCCAGATCCACGAAAATCGAGTCTAGTCCGAACTTGGCCAGCCTATCGTCGCGGTTGAAATAGTCCCTGTTGCGCATGAAAGAAATAAAGAGAGATTCCCAGAGAGGATTCTCCGCGCGGCCCGTTATGCGGGCGAAGTCGTTGTTGAACCGCAGAATCGCCGCCCAGTCCCTTTTGTAGGTGGCGTCCAACCTGAACTCCCCTTCGAGCCATGATGCGCTGCCGCGCCCCCAGAACCTCATTGACGCGTCTCCGGACATCAGCAATTTTCTGCGCGGCCGCCACTTCTTCGCCTCCCCGCCCAGAGCCGTCGTGTATGTGAAATCGAAATTGAAATATTCGTCTATCTCTCCCTCGTCGTCGAAGTCCTGAACCTTAAGAGTCCCGAACCGGCCCTCGTAGAACCTGCGGTCGTCCCCTCCGCTCGTCTTTATCTGGAAACCCTCTTTCTCCACCTTCATCGCCGCGCCCAGACGCGAGGAGGGATTCACCACCTCAAGTCCTTCCAGACGGCCGATCAGCATCAGCCGCTCGTCGCCGTATCCCATCTCAAAGTGAGTCCTGTCCTTCACCTTCCTGTCCACGTTGCCCACTTGCGCGTAACCTAAGCGGCTCTCCCGTCTGATGTTCGCTCCATATTTTGTTTTGTTCACATTATTGAGGTGATCCACGCGCCACAGGCTCTTCAATCCCGAACCGATAATCTGGTTCCTCTGAACTCCGACATTCCTTTCATCAAATTTCTCTAAAAGATTCTCCGTTATGAAAGTCCACCTGTTGTCCCGCTCCTTGCCGACGAAGAACGTGCCGTCCATGTCCCGCCTGTTGGTTCGGTTGAGGATGTCTTTGAGCTTCAGGTACGCTATTCCCTCGTATTTTATGTCCGCCACTATCCCGTCTGCGGCGGTGTTGTCCACGTCCACTTGAGCCTTCTTGGTTATCTTCGGAACTATCTGAAGGATGATGTTCCTGTCCCTGTCGCCGAAATCGGGATGCACCGCCTCGGTTACAGGTATGATGAAAGGAATGGAAATAAAAACCTTTCTCGGCGGGATGGGTATGGAAGCCGAGCCGCCTTCGGGAGTTGTCAGATGGAGAGTGACGCCTCGCGCGAGGGCCTTGTCCTCGATGAGGATAGGAAGGATAATCGCTCGCGCCTCCTCCCTCTCGTCTCTGGTCGCCGCTCTCGGCGGAACCTGAACCACTTTCAGTTTTCGAGACCCTCCGGGCACAGGCACGACAAGAGATTCCCACGAAGACGGCGTCCGTTCCGCTTTCACATAGACCGGCATCCCCCCCGCTTCGATCACGAACCCAGCCTCCAACTGCTCCGTGGTCGCCATTGCCACGAACACGTCCAACTCAGGCTCGTCCTGCGCGGACGCGCGCGGCGGAACCGCCATACACGCCAGCAACGCGGCGAACGCCGCGCAGACCTTAAATGTCAGTCCCGACATCTTCATGGTTTACTATTCAGCAACCTTGCCGCCGCTCTCTCCAGCTTCTTCCGGCATGAGATGGACAACCACCGCGTCGAACGCGTCCGCCCCGTGGATGACCGCCACCCGGCCGCTACGCGCTCCGGCCAGCAGCCTTATTCTCCCCTGCTCCGTGAGCGATTCGAACTCTTCGGCTGTCAGCGAAGCGAACCCGAACATGCCCAGCACGGACTTTGCCCGCTCCGCCGAAAGCCCCTCAAGGGGAGGTATCAGCCCGTCCATCGCGCCCGCCCTCAACGTGGTTCTAATCGTCTTCGCGCCGGCAGCGTCCGCCGCTCGGCCTGTCTCGAAAACCTCCACATCGACGCCGTCCCCGAACTCGGCCCTTATTAAATCCTCTACCCGGCCCCTCGCCTCTTGCGGCTCCAGTTCCACCGCCCATTCTCTTATCTTTTCAAGAAGCGCCCGGTCCGCCGACACCACCACCGCCCGGTCGTCAAGCTCTATTGTCGCCTTTTCAATCGCGGGAGCCTCGGCATAAGCAGGCGAGCACAACGCCGCAGCAATGAAAAGCAACACGAGCGCCTTTCTCATTTCCCGCCCTCCCCGCGCTCGGCGGCGATCCCGGCAAATAGCTCCGCGTACGCTTCCGCCAGTTCTTTTAGATTTTTTTCCACCTCAAAAACATTGCGCGCGGGAGACCATCGGACCGCAAGCTCTTCAAGTTTTGCGGAAACGCTCTCCGGCGGGTTGCCGTCGAACGCTTCGGACGCCCAGACGGCCGCGTTCGCCGCCATCGCCGCGCGCGCGGGCAGCGCCTCCATCGCGCTCTTCGACTCCTCTACCGCCAGCCATATCTCATACAGCGTCTCGCATTTCTCAAGCGCAGGCTCCAGATCGTAAATCCTCAGCAACTCCTTCATGCGAGATTCCATTGACGCGGAACCGCCCGCCCGCCGAGCCTCCGGCCCTCTCTCCGCGTAAAACTTCCCCATCCTCGCCATCGCGTTGCCGAAATAATCCGTGTGCTCTCTTATTATCAGGTCGTGATTCTGCAGAACGTGCTGATAAATCCCATGCCGGGAAAACACGACCGGGTTGGGACGCATTCTGCCCCGGCTCACTCTAAAAAGCTCCGCGCGCTGGACCTCTCGCGTCCGCCGCGCGAGAGCCGTCTTGTTGCTTTCCGTCATATTGCGCGCGGTCGCAGACGCGCTGGCCGCAGACGCCATAAGAGCCGCAGACGCCAGAACCGCAACCGCCAACGCCTTAGCAGCCTTCAAAATCATCTGCCCTCCGGCCCTCTTATGCTCATGCTCATGTTTATCATTTTTCTCTTCGCTCGCCACGCCAGTTCAAACTCGACGCACTTGTACTGCCTGAATCCTCCCAGCACGACCTCGTCGAACTTTTTCAGATCGTCGTCATACTGAACGTCCGCTATCAAGCTCGTCCTCTTGCTTATCTTATGATCCGCGTACAAGAACAGCTTGTTGTTGGTGTTCACAGTGTCGGAGTTAAACGGCGTTTCTCCGTTGTGATTGAACATCAGATATTGAATTCTAAAGTTGCGCCTCTCCCCGAACACGAATGAAGTTTCAAGCCCTGAGCCTATGACGCGGTAACGCTCCCATCCCTTATAAATCCCCAGCCGCGCGTCTGATATCAGGGCATGCTTAATCTTTTGCTTAGGGTTGAGTATGTATTTAGCGTTGACATTCGCGTGCGCGCGGCCTTGAGCCTTGTCGAGGTGATCTTCTTTGAGCATCCCGGCTTCAATGCCGCCGTCCACCAACAGTCGCGCTCCGCGATACGCCTTCTGCGGCATTCTCAGTTCCGCCGTCGGAGAATTCCACACGGTCTCAGGACTGCTATATTTAAAATATCCTCTGTTTTCTTTGAACTGCTTGCCGAAGCGCAGGGTCGCGTTGAAATCCCCCGCCGGAATTTGCCATCTTGCCTCTGTGAAGAATCCTTCCCTGAAATAATAGTTGGTATAAAGCCCCACAGTGTCGCCCTTAGCTCTGGCGCGAGCGACGCCGGACCTGATTTCCGCGCCCCCGATGTCGGAGTACCCTAAAGAGGGAGGAGAGAAAATCCAATTTCCGTACTCTACGCCGGAACTCGCCCCGGCTCCGCCTCGGCCACCCGGCCTCATCGTGTACGAAGGCCAACTCATCACCCGCCTGTCTTTGAAATGAAACGATATTTTGTTGAACTTAGCCCGCCCGTCCTGCGAAAGCTCCACCCTCTTCGCCTTTATGGTATAATCGCTCGCGTCCAGAGGGCAAGTGGACGCGGACACGTCGCTCATCGCAACGCTCTCATTGGCGATAGCCACGTTTCCGCTGAAGAAATACATGCCCTCCATACGCGCGGACGCCGATTTCAGAGAGCCTTCCCCGGTCTTATAGTTGTACTTGAAACCGCAGCCTTTAAACTCCAGTCCTTCTCGCGTAACCGAGACGTCTCCTTCGGCGGAGACATCTCCGGTCTCTCTGTTCAAATCCATCGCGCCGGATTCCATCAGCATTCCGCCGTATTCGATTTTTACGTTGCCGCGAAGCGACATAGCTCCCTGTTCGGCGTCGCCCTCAAAGTTGTCCGCCGATATGTTGAGCAGGCTCTCGGCTCCGGCCGCCGCCTCCTGAGCATTAGCAGGCATGCTTGCCAAAGCAATAGCCGTTGCTATAAGAACCGATAACCATATCCGGCGCGGCGATGTTCTTCCCGCGCTCTTTTCTTTGTGAGATGCCATATTCAATGTTGTCTCTCCGTTTCAGGGCATACGTATGATTTTAGGATGAAACCGGATGAAAAAAAACCCCCGGAGAACATCTGTCCTCCGGGGGTAGGTGTCACAGAGTGAAAAAATTAGAAGTTGATGAGCAGCTCGCCTCTGACGCGATTGAGAATGTAGTCGGAAGCGCCCTGCTGCATGTACTCGACTCTGAACTGCGAGTCTTTGTTGATCGGCTTTGTCACGGAAACCGCGCCGAAGCCCGGGTACTTCTTGCCATCGAGATCAATGGCTCCGAGAGCTCCGCCGGCATAGTTGCCCATGACGGCCTTTCCGCCGAGTTCGACATTGCCGAGAACCGTGTATGTGCCTTCGACTCCGAAGCCTTCGAAACCGGCCGGAAGAATCAGGTTGCCGGAATTGTAGGAAATGCATTTCGGAGCAGAAACGTCAAGCCCTCTCGGGCAGACGGTGTCATACTCGGTGAACGGGTTGGAAACAGCGCTCGTAAGGCCTGTCACAGCGGGGATGTCCCCGTAAGTGAGGCTGATGCCGGCCTTTTTGCTCTTGTAAAGGTCGAGGCCGACCACGAAGCTGTAATCCGTGTCCCCGGCTGCCGGGCTGACGCCCGTGCTCAGGTCCACAACCTTCATGTACTCGCCGCGCAGTTCCTTCAGGAACATTGAGTTCTTCAGGATCGGAGCGACCACATCGACTCCCCACGCCTTCTCTTTATCGATGCCGGAGGCGAGGTAGTTGACGCCGAGGTCAACGAATGGCAGATCAAGTCCGAGGCGGGCGGCGGCGTAAAGGTCTCTCTCTCCTCCGCCGAGGCCTTCGATGCCGACTGCGTTTCCAGCCTTGTCGAGGTCAAGCGCGCCGGCGAATCCGGTCAGCGCCACAACGCTCTTGGCCACATCGAGCTTTATTGCGGCCATCGAGTCCGCGCCTGTCGTGTCAACCATCATTCCGTACGGGCCGAATGCCAGATCCTGATAACCGGAGCGCAGCTTGAGAACATCGAGTTCGGCAACGCTGTCCGAGAAATTCAGGTCCACAAACGCGTGTACGAGCTTCAGATCGTCATCCTCACGGGCCTTACCGGTAATCGGATCAATCGAGTTTTCGCCGATCGCCGAGCGGTTCAACAGCGTCTTTTGGAGACCCAGCGAGAACGTTACGTTCTTGCCGGCTTCGCCGTCGAACGTCAGGTTGGCGAGCATTTCGTATCCGGCGTTCAGATCGCCGTTGGCGATTGTCGTTCCGTACAGGCTGTTGTACGTCGACACGAATGTCGCGTCAGCCAGATCCGTGCCGGGAGCGTCGATCCTCTGGCGGATGCTTCCGCCGACCTGCAGTTTGCCGAGGAAAGCGTTGTCGACTTTCTTCTCCAACTTGTCGATGCGGCTGGAGTTCTCGTCGACTTTCACTTTCAGGGCTGCCAGTTCGTCTTTGAATTCAGCGGCAAGTTTCTTCACTATGTCGCGGATTTCATCGAGCTGGGCGGGGCTGATCCCCGGAGCCGAAGGCGATCCCGGAGCTGCAGGGGCTGCCTTGCATTCGCTCTTCAGGCAGTACGTCTTGTCCAGAATATCCATCATTCTGGCGATAACCATCGCGTACTCGTACCTCGTGAGGGGCCTGTCCCCCTTGAACGTCCCGTCGGGGTAGCCTTCGATCAGGCCGCTGTCGACGAGCTTCTGCACCGCGTCCGCAGCCCAGTGGCCGCTGTGAACGTCCACAAGCGTCGCGGAATACGATTTCACGGAGATTCCTACCGTGAGTGTTAATGCCAATGCTGCTAGTACTAGTTTCTTCATTTACAACCTCCCTGGAAATTTCCTGTTTTTCAGGACTTTCAGGTCGCCTTCCAGACAAGTTTCCACGTTTCCTTGCCTTCAGTTTCCCTTCCGTCCCTTTCCCTGCTTATTGCATTCGCTTATTGCATTCGATGCGATGATGATTCCAGAGATTTCACCTCCTTTCTTCCATCATCACACCAATAATAAATACAATACAATGCCACTGTTCATAGTATCTTTACATTTAAAAAAATAATTGTCAACTTTGCGCGGCTAAAAAAACGCTTTATTGACAATTATCCGTTTTCGCCGCCGAATAGCCCTTTGTTTTCCGCCGCGAAGCGCTTTTTTCTCGAAATCTCTCGATATCGCGGCATCCTGAACAAAAATCAATGCTTAAAATGCCTCATTCCGGTCAGGCACAGCGCCACGTTGTGCTCGTCGCAGGCCATAACGATTTCGTCGTCCCTGCGCGCGCCGCCCGGCTGGATTATCGCCGATATTCCGGATTGCGCCGCTTCGTCAATCACGTTTCTGAACGGAAAATAAGCGTCCGACGCCATTACCGCCCCCACGACTTCCTCTCCGGCCTTCTCAATAGCTATCTTCATCGCGTCCAGCCTGCTCATCTGGCCCGCTCCTATCCCCAGCGTCCTGCCGTCTTTCACTATCACTATCGCGTTCGACCTTACATACTTGCACACCTTCCACGCCAGAACCAGATCCGCCAACTGCTTGCGTGTCGGTTTTCTCTTCGACGCCATTTTTATCTGTCCGTCTTCGGGCACCAGCAGATTGTCGTTCTCCTGAACGATTACGCCTCCGAGCACGCTTTTGACACATATCGTCTTGGCGGGTTTAGTCCATTTTTTGCTGTTTATCTTGAGTATTTTCATGTTGGCGGTCTTCTTCGATGCGCGCAACACGTCCAACGCGCCGTCCGTGAACTTCACCGCCATCAGCACTTCCGTGTACGCCGTCTCTATCTCTTTGGCCGTCTTTTTGTCTACCTGACAGTTGAACGCCACCACCGCGCCGAACGACGAAATCCTGTCCGACTCTTTCGCCTTGACAAACGAAGTGTGCGCGTCTTTCTCCATAGCGACGCTCACAGGGTTGCCGTGTTTTACGATGACCGCCATGTCATGGTCGAATTCGAGAGCTATTTCAAGCGCCGTATTCAGGTCGTTAAGATTGTTATATGACAGTTCGGGACCGTTGAGTTGTTCGAGGTCGCACAGGGAGACGCCTTCAAATTCCGGCCTGCGGAAGAAAGCTGCTTTCTGGTGCGGGTTTTCTCCATATTTAAGCGACAGATGTTTCTTGTATCTCAGAAAAAGCGTGTCCGCGAGGAACTCGCCGCCGCGAGGTTGTTGAAATGCTGATAGATGCCGATGTCATATTCTGCCAGAAGCTCGGCCGCCTGCAATGCCAGTTTGTTGCGCAAATTCTCTGGAATCGATCCGTTTCCTTCTGAGAAGGCGGCCTTGAACTCATCGTATTGAGCCGGATTGCTCAGGATAACAACGTTGTCGGCGTTGCGAAGCGCCGCTCTGATAAGATTCAGAGCTCCGATG
>JAKQBV010000424.1 GCA_029573925.1 bacterium | reverse complement strand
GCGTCTTCGGGACACGGCCTGAGAGCAACAAGATTATCGCGGGTTAAAGAGCCGCCTTTGGGGATATCAACAGCCGCGCGTAGCGCGCGCCTTTGAAGGACAAACGTCCGCGACTCGTTCTCTTCGACCTTTTTCTCGTCTGAACCAAGAGATGCCTCCAACTCGCGCGTTCTTTGGACCATCTCTCGCCAGTCCCGAGGAGTCATCGAGAAACTGTGATCGGGGCCTATTCTTTCCCGGTCGTCCGTAAAATGTTTTTCAACCACCTTCGCGCCGAGGGCGACCGCGCCCAGAGTCGCGGCGCAACCTAGAGTGTGATCGCTAAGCCCCAAAACAGCGTCCGGCCACATCTTAGCGTAAGTCTTCAACACATTTAGATTTATGTGCTTGAACTGCTCAGGCGAAGCCACGTAATTCGTGTTGCACTGCATAATTCCGATCAGCGGAGTGATTTCCAGCATGGCGTCGACCGCGGCGCTCACTTCGTCTATCGACGACGCGCCCGTAGCGAGAAGAACAGGTTTCCCTTTGCCGCAAATATGGCGGATTATCTCAAGCCATGTGATGTCTCCCGACCCGATTTTGAATATTTCCACATATTCGTTCACCGCGTCCACAAGCTCGAAAGAATAAGGGCTGGTGAAGAAAGCGATGCCCGCGTCGTCGCAAGCTCGTTTCAGCGCGGGCGTCCAGTTATCCGGGAGACTGGCGTCTTTGTACACTTCGAAAACCGACTTGCGCCATGAGGCTTGATGAGACTGCTGAGAGCCGAGATTTCTGAACCCGTAATCGCTCACAATGGTCTCGGCGGCAAAATGTTGAAATTTAGCGGCGTCCGCGCCTGCCTCCGCCGCCAAACCGATGAGGTCTTCGGCTCTGGACAGGTCTCCGTCATGGTTAGCGGCAATGTCCGCAATGAAAAAAACCGGACGGTCTTCGCCTATCTCATGACGTCCGAATCTCAATTTTCTCTGTGGCGTGTGCAGCAAACTCACACCTCCGCGTTCGCAATCTCTTCCTTCAGTGTCGGGAGTTTAACGTTGAAATCTTTCTCAAAACGCGAGCAGTCCATGAGCATATTTTTCGGCCTTCTGGCTTTGAAATTAAAATCATCCGATACTCCGTCCTTTGCGGATGAAAGCGGCAACCCCAGCCGGTCAGCCAGAGCCACTGCGAAATCTCTCTTGCTCATGCCGTCCCTGCTTCCTAAATTGTAAACGCCGGACGCGTCTGACATCGCGGCGGTCACAATCATTTCGCTGAGCGTCTTAAGCGATAGCGGAGAAAACATGATATCGGTGAATAGAGTTATAGGCTTGCCATTCTTGAAAGTGTCGATCAGCATATCGCTGAAACTGGAACGGCCCGGCGCGCGGCTTTTTCCAAAAAAGTTCACTCTTAGCGCCAACGCGCCGGGGGACATCATGACAGCAAGTTCGGACGCTCGCTTGGTCATCGCGTACGTGTTGCGAATAACAATGTTGTCTTCCGCGTTCAGTCCGGGAGAGTCATACACCTGATCGGTGGATATATGCGCCAAGCGGGCGGAATCGCGGGCGGAGACCCAGTCGGCCAGATTTTCCGCCACGCGAGTGTTCGTGCGATATGCCAGATTGGGATCAATTTCGCATTTGTCCACATCTGCCAATGCGACAAGATTGATTATGCGCTCAGGTCGGGCGGCATCAAGCATTTCGAACGCCGCGCGCCGATCTGATAGATCCGCTGTATAATCCGCCTCTTTGGAAAACCCGTGGACGAGAAATTCGATTCCTTGCGCTTTGAAACAAGCGGTCAGGCTCGCTCCGAGCAGGCCTGTGGCTCCTGTAATCAATATGCCGGGCAATTCAATATCCTTTCACGCGCATATTGTGCTTGGCGGCGGGGTAAATTCTT
>JAKQBV010000567.1 GCA_029573925.1 bacterium | reverse complement strand
TTTATTAAAAAGCGACTGAAGTCGCTTATATGAAAGCGACAATGAATTGTCGCACTCCAAATTAAACAAACTAAAAACCTTTTTTACATAAGCCATATATTTACTGGCAAGACTATCTGATTTTCAGAGATACTCAGGAATTTATTTGTGCGTGAGAAGCGGTTCGCCGCTACGAAAATCGCCGTTGGCGAGTGTGAACATTGAGATTATTTGCCGGAGGCGGGGACGAGGCCTTGAGAGGCGGCGTAGTCCCAGAGGGTTTTTTGAAGCAGACGCCGCGCGCGGAACAGGCGCGATTTAACAGTTCCGAGGGTGGTTTCGGTCATGTCCGATATCTCGTCGTAGCTGAAGCCGTACACGTCGGACAGCACGAAGGTCGCCCTGTAGTCTTCCGGCAGTTCGCGTATGGCGTCTGTGATGTTGGCCGGGATGAACTTCTCCATGAAAAGTTCTTCCGGGCTTGAGCCGACGCCGGTTTCGCGCCCGATATCCATCACTTTGTCGTAGAGGTAGAAGTCGGGTGTGTCCTCGACGCTGATATGGTTGGGTTCCCGGCGGTCTTTTTTGTATTTGTTGATGAAGTTGTTAGTCAGAATTTTAAAAATCCAAGCTTTGAAGTTGGTTCCGGTTTCGAACTGATTGAACGCCCTGAAAGCTTTAAGGTAAGTTTCCTGAATGAGGTCTTCGGCGTCGGCCTGATTCTGAGTCAAGCGGAGGGCGGCGCCGTAGAGCATGTCCATAAGAGGCATGGCGAGATTTTCGAAAGATTCTTCGGGCATATCAAGATGGCAAGCCGATATCAGTGTTTGAGGAGCGCCGGCCGCCGACGGGTTATTTTACCAGATTTCTGAAGCGAGTGCGAAGGTTTTCAAAACCTTCGAGGGCCTCGTAGGGAGCGAGGCAGTGAAGAGCGGCGTTGATGGTGTCCACGCCGGCCTCGTGGGCGGCGGCCACTGGATTCAGTCCGCCGACGACGGCCATGCCGATCATCCCTTCGTCGACGGAGACGTTGAGCAGGGGCTGGTTCGGCTTGCCGACTGCCAGAATGCCCGAGAGGCCGAGGATGTCGAGTTTTCTGCGGACGGCTTCGAGTCTGCCGCCTGCGACGATGGGGATTTCCCTGAAGCTGGCGCCGACGACGCCGCTCTGGCCGCGAGAAGCCTTGCCCACGCTCGTCATTCCCGCGCGCAAGAACATTTCGAGCGGGTCGAGAGTGGTGCCGAGATAGTCCACAAGCTCGGTGAAGCAGACCGGCCGTCCGCCTTCCATCCGCAGCAGACTGCCGTATCTGGAAGCCACCGGGATGCCCTCTTTGAGGAGCAAGCCGTTGAGGGTGACGCTGCAGACAGTGCCGAACCCGACCATGTTCGAAGGAACTATCATGTTGCCGATTTTTTCACCGGGACCGCGAAGGAGGGCCAGACGGCCCATGCCAAGCCCGGCGCGGAACGCCATCAATATCTCTTCTAGGGCGGTCTCGAACTGTTCCACCGGGATAAGGGACACGTTGAGGACAATCAGCCCCTCGCGCTTAACCGGATCGAACCCCATGTTGTAAGACAAGCCGTCTATTTTCGAAACGATGAAGCCGAGTCTGCCGAGGATGTTCACGCCCTCCAGCTCGCTCAGCCCGGCGGGAGTTATCTCGCGGCCCACGCGCTTGGAAATCTTTCTCGTCATCCCGTCGTCATCCAGCTTCTGCAGATGAAATCTGACCGTTCGCTCGTTTGTTTCGATGCCGGAGACGGAGAGCAGCTCGGTTATCTTGGTGCTGCCCAGAGGCTTGCCGCTGTCGCGCAGGATTTTTAGGATTTCAGTTCTGTAGCGTTTGCTTTTGTCGTCCATTGTGCGGGCGCTCCGATACGGCAATTTTGCCGTTATGTTCTTGAAAGATAATTTTAACGCCGAAGTGGAAAAGTATCAAGGCGCGATGTAATATATTATTCGGACAGGGGTGGTGGATAAACGACACGGAATTGCCGACGGCGAGTCCAGCCGGATTCCCTCGCGCCAGCCCCACATTCATCTCGGAGACTGCCAGCCATGCCGGAGAAAAAAACATTGCGCGTAGCCCTAGCCCAGATAAACACGACAGTGGGGGCGATAGAAGAAAACGCGGCGCTGATCATCGAATACGCCGCGCTGGCGCGCAGGCAGCAGGCGGACATAGTGGCGTTTCCGGAGCTGACGTTGTGCGGGTATCCGCCGGAAGACCTGTTGTTGCGCGGCTCGTTCATCGAGGACAACCAGTTGGCGATGAGGAAGCTGGCGCATTCGATAGAGGGCATCACAGCGGTGGTCGGATACGCCGAAGCCGACGCCGGGCGCGTGTTCAACTCCGCCGCAGTGGTGGACGACGGGCGCATAGTCGGCTCGTACAGGAAGATGGAGCTGCCCAACTATGGCGTGTTTGACGAAAAGCGATATTTTTCAGAGGGGGACAGGCCGTTCGTGTTCGAGATGAAGGGCGTGCGGACGGCGCTGACCATCTGCGAGGACTTGTGGGTGACGGAGGGCAGGGCGGAAACGGAAGCGCGCCGCGCCGGCGCGGAGCTGATAATCAACATGTCGGCCTCGCCGTTCCACGCGGGCAAGGCGCACGTGCGCGAGGAGCTTGTAGGCGGGCTGGCGACGCGCGCCGGGGCGTTTGTGCTATATGTCAACCTTGTCGGCGGGCAGGACGAGCTTGTGTTCGACGGAGGCGCGATAGCGGCCGAGCCCGGCGGCTCGATATTCGCGCGCTCGCAGCGGTTTGTGGAAAATTTGCTTGTCGTCGACATCGACTCGGAAGACCCAAGGCTCGCCAAGCGCGGGCCGCGCGGCTCCGCGCCGCAGCCGCGTCTCTCTCTCTCGTCGAAAGTCACCGCCTCTTGGGCCCCGGCCTCTCACACCGTCGCCCCGCAGATGTCGGACATCGACGAAATCCTCGCCGCGCTCATCGCCGGGACGCGCGACTACGCCCGCAAGAACGGCTTCAAGAAAATCGTGCTCGGCCTCAGCGGCGGCATAGACTCCGCGCTCTCCGCCTGCGTGGCCGTCGAGGCCTTAGGCAGGCAGAACGTCGTGTGCGTCACCATGCCATCGGAATACACCTCCGCCGAGACCCTCTCGGACGCCGAAATTCTAGCCGCCAACCTAGGCGTCAAACTCATAAAAATCCCCATCGGAAACGCGCTCGACGCCTACTGTTCGGAACTCAAGGAAGCCTTCGGCCCCGGAGAGCCCGGCATCGAGCGGGAGAACCTGCAGGCCCGCATACGCGGAAACATCCTCATGGCGCTGTCGAACCGTTTCGGCTGGCTTGTATTGACAACAGGCAACAAAAGCGAGGTCGCTGTCGGCTACTGCACTCTGTACGGAGACATGGCGGGCGGTTTCAACGCGATCAAGGACGTGTTGAAAACGACGGTTTACAGGCTGTCGGAGCACATCAAC
>JAKQBV010000555.1 GCA_029573925.1 bacterium | reverse complement strand
CCGTGTCGATTCATCTTTTATCGCGGCCTCAAGCTTTGCCGATGCGTTCTTCAACTCGGATTTATCCGCCGCGTTCTCAAGTCTCGCTTCAGCTTCCCTCAGAGCCGATTCGGTGGCCGCCGCCTTCTCCGCCATTCCGTCCATGCGGGCTTCCATCTCCGCCATAGCTGACGAAAGTTCGTCTCTGACATCGGCTGGATCAAGCTCGGGGATTTTTAACTCTACGGATTTAATCTCATCTTTGACAGCGCAAACTTCATCGATCAGTCTGGCGGTCAACTCATCCTTTAATGATTTTATCAGAGCCGCTGTTTCCGATTTGGCCTCCATTATAGCGGAAGCGTTTTTCGAATCAGATACCTCAACCGCGCGCGCGAGTTCCTTTTTTAAGCCCGCTGATTCCTCGTGTATTTTTGCAAGTTCCGCTTCCACGCTCCGCTTGAAAGAAGCCAAACCCGCTGAGGATTCTTTTTCCGCCTTCTCCAGAGTTTCAAAGAACTTTGTCCGGGCGTCTTCAAGCTGAGCTGACATCTCGGCAATCGCTTGAGAAAGTTCATCGGACACAAAAGAGCGTGTTTGTTCAATCGAAGCGCGCAAGGATTTTTCGAAATCGCGCGCGCCCGCGTCGATTTTCAATAATCTTGTGTCGGCTATCTGAGTCGCGTCTTCAACTCTGGCCAAAATCTCGTCGGACAACGCTCTCAGCTTCCTGTCCGTAGCCGATTCAATCTTCGAGACCGTCGATTCCAAAACAGATTCCAATGAGCGTCGCGAAGATTCGTCCTCGGACTTTATTTCATTCGACAATCCGGTCTTGGCTTCGGCCAAATCTCTTTTGAGAGATTCGATGGAAGATTCCAAACGAAAAGACAACTCGTCATGCAACCGCCTAGCGGCATCCCCGGCGGCGGCGAGCCTCGACTCGAAGTTCTCGCCTTTGACCAGCCCGCGCGCGGTTTCCATCAGCAGTTCCCTGAACGCGCGCGCCGCCTCGTTGAATCTATTCTCGTAGACCGCCTCGATTGAGCCTTTAAGCTGAGCGAGCAGCTCCGATGCCATCGGTTCCTTGTGCTTTGAAAGAAAATGGCGCTCGAACTCGAAACCGAGAGCGGAGCGCAGACCTGACATCACCTTCTCCATCTCCTCGCGCACCCGCTCGTTCATCGCCTCCGCGAGCTTGTGTTCCTCTATCACTAGAGGAACAAGCGCCGCGCTGTCAGCCCCAGCCGATCCCGCCGCGCTCATCTTCACATATCTCAGTCTTTCGTCGCTCTTTATCACCACGGTGTCTCTGTCCGCCGAAACAACCGCGCCGTACGGAATGGATGCGCGGTATGGAGAGGTGAACCCGGCGTCGCTTGTGACCGTCAGCAGCAACAACTCCCCGTCCTCTACGCTGACTCCGACGTCTTTTACGAATCCGATCGTCTTGTCCACGTTCTCTACAAACACCTTCGAGCCGAGAAGCGGAACATCTTTTTCGAAGAGCGAAAGAAGATACGGGTCGCCGATGAGGTCAACAGCATCCGCGTCCCTTTTGAGGGTCATGGCGAAACTTCCGAAACTGCTCACCGCCGAAAGAGGCACCACTCGGACGCCGTGCCCGCCCGGCTTCGAGGCGAGCACGAATCCCGCCAACTTCCCTTGTTCAGTGTCGATCAGAAAACTGTTCACCGCTCCGAGTTCGTTGCCGTCCGCCACATTTACAACAGGCAGATTGCGGAACTCTGTCAGGCGCTTCATTCTTTTCCCGGTTCTTGCCTCAGACATCAGCGCGTTTTCCTTTCGCAAAGCCACGCGCGAACACACAGCCGCATCTTTAAAATACGAACGTCAAAACTTATATATTATATATTATTTAACTGAATTCTAATATCTATTCAATATCTTGGTAGATATGAATTAACTACGTCACAAGAACAATTCATGCGCCAAACATCATCATAAACGCCAAGAAAAGGAAAATAAGCCCATCAGAGCTTAAACATTTATCGGATAAGCGCCGTATTTTTTAGCGGCCTTCGTCATCGCGATGAAATTTTCCGGTTTGACGTCCGGATGTATGGAGTTCGAAGATGACAGAATGTATCCACCGCCGGGAGCGGCGACGCGTATGGTCTGTTTGACATATTCATCCACATCGTCCGGCGTTCCGTCGACAAGAACGCCGATGCAGTCGATATTGCCGAGCACGGCCGCTCTGCCTGCGCAATGAGCTTTCACTTCCCCAATGTCCATGCACTGCGGCTGGATGGGATGAATCCCGTCGAATCCGGCTTCGATTAGGTCGTCAAGAATCGGCCAGAGATTCCCGTCCGAATGCTTTGCTATAAGCCCTCCGGCGGCATGCACCGCGTCCGTAATCTCCTTGTGATACGGCTTGATAAACTCTCGGTAATGTTTTGGAGACATCAGTGTGTTGTTATTCATAGCAAGGTCGCCTTCGAGTATAACCGCGTCTGCGCCGCATTTCATCGCCAGAGCGAAAATCTCCATGCAATAGTCTGTGACCATGCGCGCCAGACTGTGCGCCAATTTCGGATTCAATGCGAAATCAGTAAGAAGAGCTTCCATGCTGCCCCTTAGGCTCCAGCTTACTTTGAACGTGCCCGGAGAGTGGAGAACCACAGCGCGACGCCCCGCGAACTGGGCAGAAGCAAATCTTACTCCGAGCATGAAGGTGTCATCCGGCTTAGGCAACTTGTAGCCTGCCAGATCGCTCTCGCTCTTTATCGGGCCGTCCACCGGGAACGGCTCTCCGTGCGGCGTCACGTGAGACACCACGCCGAGTTTGTCCCGGACTCTATTTCCCCCGAGGTCTTCTCTGCCGGTGAGCGTCGGCATCGTCACACCGTCCATGTCCAGCGCGTCCATCAATTTTACCAATGTGTTGAGCAGCGCGAGTTGCTCCGCCATATTCATCTCATGAATCAATTTTTTGGCGGGCAAATCGGTGAAGAAATGCTTCGCCGCGTCTATGATGCAAACCTCGTTGATGCCCATCTCCCAGATGGGGACGGCGTCGGGCTGCCCTCCCTTGAGCGCTGTGAGAAATCGTTCTTTTCCTGTCATGTCCGCCTCCGAATAATTTATCGGCTGATTTGCCGTTTCTTGCTTTCGAGTATTCCATACACCTTTCTTATAGCGCTGTCCGCATAATACTCCACCGGCGCGGCAAAGCCCATACGTCGAAAGAGATCCTGTCGCCGGGTTTGCCGCCTGTCTGCATTGTTTTTGTTATTCCTCTGTTTTTCACACACGGAAATATTATATGATAAGCAAGCGAGGGGCAACTGCCGGGAACATGAGAACGAAGGTTCCGGAACGCGCCTTTCTCAGGTTGGCGTTTATAAATGGCCCGTTGTTCAGTTTTTTAGGCGCGATTGCTATAATAACATAATTAATTTACGGGGCATCCGGAAATCGAGTGGGTGGCCCCAATATGTAGTATAGCTGGACTTGAAACCGGACGGAAGAGATGCTAAA
>JAKQBV010000547.1 GCA_029573925.1 bacterium | reverse complement strand
CCACCAAACCGATTCGATGTAGTTGTTCTGGCAGGTGACGTAGGGGTCGTCCAAATCGACCCGGAAGCCGACGCGCTCGGTCATCCGTCGCCACTCTTTTTCGTATTTGAACACGCTTTCGCGGCACTTAGCGATGAACTCGGCGACGCCGAATTTTTCGATGTCGGCTTTGCCGTCGATTCCAAGCTCTTTCTCGACGGCGATCTCGACCGGCAGACCGTGAGTGTCCCAACCCGCCTTGCGGAGAACGTCGAAGCCGCGCATCGAACGGTAGCGTAGGAATACGTCTTTCATGACCCGCGTGAGAACGTGGCCGGGGTGAGGCATGCCGTTGGCGGTCGGCGGCCCTTCGTAAAACGTGAACTTATCCGCGCCGCGATGCTGTTCCATGCTCCGCTTCATTATGTCGTTCTGTTCCCATTTTTCGAGAACTTTGAGTTCTAGTTTTGCGAAATCCGGATTTTTTTCCACTTTGTCAAACATGATTTTCCCCTGACATCAATCTGAATTTTGCCGGCCCCGCCGCCGGCGACTGAAAACGGGCCGCGCATAAAAAACCGCGGGACATCGCCCGCGGCTGTTGTCGCTTGTTGTCCGCCGCGAGCGCCCTTGCCGTAACCTCTGGCCGCCCCCGGCGTCTATCTCGCTCTCAATCGAGCGCCGACGCCACAGGCGGCCTCATAATGATGATGCCTATTATGCCGACTGCCTGTTTCATCTTTCCGTTTCCTTCTCAATGTCGCTGGTCTGCGCCCGCCGCGCCGCTACGATATTTCCACCGCGCGCCGAACGCAAAAAGTATAAGAGCCGCCATCCGGCGTGTCAATAAAGACCGACGCCGCCGCCATCATCCAGTTTGGTTCGCGGACTTGCCTCGCGCGGGCCGCCTGATGTTATAATCGACAACACGGAGGAGCAAATGGATATCGCAGAGCGGCTGAAAGCCGCCGAGGGCATAGACGTCGAAAGCTCTGAAATCATCGCGACTGACCCCGATTGTCTTAAATCGCGCTTCACGCTCGCGGCGGCTGACGGCTCCCGGACTCGACAACGCGCCATCTTCATGCTCCTTCCTTCAAAGGAATATGCGCTCGTCCCTGTGACCGCGCGACAGGCCACCGGTTTAGGAGCCGCAAAGCTTTCATATATTTACTCTTCATCAGCCGCCCACAGGGATTTCAGCGGAGAAGTCATCGGCGCGCTGAACGGAGGTTTCTTCATATTCATCGAACGCCTATGGAGCCGCGCGGCGAGGTTCGTTCCTGCCGAGACGCGAGTCGGCGACCCTATCGGGTGGCGGATGACAGCCGGAGAGACGACGTTTCCGCCGCTCTACGGACGCGCCTCTCTTCTGTTCGGCGGAACAGGCGGCGCGCGGGCCGCCTCTCCTAAATTGACTGATATGACATTGGTATTCAATTGGCGCGACGGAACCGAGTCAAGACTGTCGCCGTCCGCCGTGAACCTCGAAGGAACTACGGGCGTCGCATGTTACACTCCGGCGTGGAACTCGCCTAAGTCTCCGAGAAGGCCGGGCGCAATCGACGTTTCGGTTATCGGCGCGACAACGGTTTCATCCCGCGCGGGCGGAGGAGCTATTATTCCGATTAACGGGTTTGTGGTGTCCGCCGAGAAACAAGCATGGGGAGTCGC
>JAKQBV010000536.1 GCA_029573925.1 bacterium | reverse complement strand
TCACAGAACGCCGCTTTTCTCTAGCAAGGGAATATCGTTAAGAATGTCGGACGTTTTTCCTTCAGCCGCGACGGCGCCGCCGCTCAAGAGAACGACTCTGTCGCAAAGCTGCGACAGCATATCAAGGTCATGGGAGGCGATTATCTGGGTGCGACCCAATGACCGCAAAAGGTTGATGATTTTTTTTCTGGCTCTCGGGTCTAATCCGGCCGTCGGCTCGTCGAACACTAGGACTCTTGCGTCCATCGCGGTTACGGTCGCTATGGACACAAGTTTTTTCTGCCCGAAGCTCAGATGAAACACGTTTTTTTTCAGTATCGATTCGTCTAGGCCGACTTCGGACACGCTGTGCCGCACTCTCTCTATCACTTCTTTTTCAGAGAGCCCAAGTTGTCTGGCTCCGAACGCGATATCGTCGAATACGGTGGGGCAGAAAAGCTGGTCGTCGGGATTCTGAAAAATCAGGCCGACCCGCTGGCGAACCTGACGGATGGATTTTTTCGTCACCGGGGTTCCGAAGACTCGAACATCGCCTCCGATGATTATGCCGTTCAGGTGAAGAATCAAAGTGGATTTGCCCGCTCCGTTGTGGCCAAGCAGCCCGACGGTTTCGTTTTCGGCGACTTTGAGGGAAACTCCATGCAAAGCCTGTGTGCCGTCGGGATATTTGTAATCAAGGTTCGATATTTCAATCGCGGAATAATGGCTCATGTGAGAAACAACCTCGCTGACATAATCGCTGAGAAAAAGACACCCGCCACAATGAAATCCGTCAGGCGCGGCGCGGGAAGTTCCGCCATAGGCAGGCTGCCGTCGTAGCCGCGCGACAGCATGGCGGAGTAAACACGCTCCGAGCGCTCAAGACTGCGCAACAAGAGAGAGCCTATCATATTTCCGACAACGCCGGACTGCCAAATCCAGCGTCCGCGCCAGCCCCGCGAGTCTCTCGCCCTCTTCATCCTCGACGCCTCGTCTATAAGAACGAACATGTATCTGTAAGAGAACGCCGATAGGCTAACAAGGATAGCTGGAACCTTAAACCATCTCAATCCCGCAAGCATCTCGTGAAAAGGGGTCGACAGGGAAAGGGCAGTCAATGCGCAAACTCCGAGGGCGCCTTTTAGCGCGGCGTTGGCAAAAGCTTCGATTCCTCTGTCTGTGACAAGAAGAGCGCCGCCTAAAAAGGGTCGCGCCGACTCACCGGCCTCGCGCGCGGCAAAAGGGGCAGACGCCGCGATAAACAGCACGAATGGCAAAATCACGACGACCCGTTTAAGAAAAATTGAGAGAGGCGCTCTCAGGGCAATCGAAATGAGAACAACCGCCGCAAAGTACGCGGCGAAAGCGCGCGGCGACGTCACGGGAGTGGAAACTCCTATGATGACGGTGGAAAAGAAAATGAAAATTTTAGCTCTGGCATCCATAGAGCGGGGAGCCGCATGACGCTCCGAATGGGTATGGCCTGAATGCTCGTCGCTCGGATGTCCAGTCAAAAAGATAACCCTGTCATGCGGCCGAGCCGCCGGACTTGCCGGATTTCATCAACTTCGCCAAACCTAATCCCGCTAGAAAGACCGCGAGCGTTCCGGCCAATCCGGCCAGCGCCGTCGCTACGGCCGGATTCCCTATGCCGGGCATCTCATAGTCGGGGACTGGCGATTTCGTCCATGCCGCGTATCCCTCGGACAGATGTAAAAAACCGGTCTGTTCCGCCACCCATTCAAGCCCGTCTGGGAATGACGAAGCGAAAGGCGAAGCGAATATCGCTATAGCCAAAGCGAACAGAAGTCCTATTGTCACAAATCCGAATTTTTTCATATTATCGTCCATCCGTATTTTTGTAATGCGTCCGCAAAAAAAAGCTTCCGCTACTTAAACACAAATTACGCTTGTGCCTCCGCAATCCGCGTGTGCAGCATGTCGGGCCTGACTCCGGCCACAAGCGAAACTACTGACACTGTGATCACAGCCTCGCCGACGCCTATCAGCGCGTGGATGCCGGCCATCGCAGGCAAAACGACCTTAAGGGGGGCGGTTCCGGACAGCGCGATCTCGAAAGCGCACACGGACGAAGCCAGCATAATCGACAACCACGAAGCGGCTCCCACGGCGAACGCGTATCCGTTTTTGCTTTTTCCGGACACGGCCAATATGCCCCTGAACATGTAATAACCGATTATTCCGCCGATAACGCCCATGTTAAAAACATTCAAGCCCAGAGCGGTTAGGCCGCCGTCCGCGAAGCCAAAGCATTGAATTGAAAGCACTAGAAGCATAACGATAAAAGCGTTCAACGGGCCGAGCAAAACAGAAGCGAGGACAGCGCCCATGAAATGCCCGCTCGTGCCTCCTAACACAGGAAAGTTCATCATCTGCGCGGCGAACACGAACGCCGCAGTGACTCCAAGAAGAGGAACCTGTTTCTCGCCGAGGTCTTTCCCGGCTTTCTTGAGCGCCACCGCCGCCGCCAGCCCTGAAATTGCGAAAGCGGCGACGCTCAGTTCGGTTGAAACGAATCCGTCAGGTATGTGCATGGCTCCTCCGACAATCAAAGCTGATGTTGTTATTATAATTGTATTACGACTTTTACAATAGTGTTACAAATAAAATGTCGCGACTGCTATGAATCCTCTCGCGGGGATTGTTTCAATGTTTGCATTGCCGGCGCGTTGTCGGCTAAAATCACTTAGAATTATATGGTTTTGCCGCAGCATGGATTCGGAGGAACCGACTTTTGAGCATAGACCCGTCTGTGATAGTGATACTCGCCCTTCTGGCAGTGTTGTTCATACCTTTCGCGCCTTTCCGTCCAGTCAAGAAAATCATCCTGTTTCTGTTCAACAGATATATCCCGCTTCCAATCAAATTCGAGGACATAAGCGGCATCCCGATAATAGGGATGAAAATGAAAAACGTGCAGATAAAGCTTGGCGGCGGCGGCTCGCTTGAAGCGGACGAGATGCACATAAAAGTGCAGTTCTGGCGGATGCTTATGCTGAGGCGGCCTTCCCTGAACCCGATAGCGCTGCACAGGCCTAGGATTAAAATCAAGCAGATGCCGCAACAGGGCGAAGTATGGTTCCTGTTTCCTTTGACGGCGATGAAATGGGTCGTAAGCAACTTCTTCATGCATCTTTGGGGATTGAACATCGTCAGGATATACAGAGGGTCGGTAACAATTGAGGGAGCTAACGGAAAGAAAACTTATATTGAGGATCTCAACGGAGAGTTCACTTCGCACGGAAATAAGATGAAAGTGCGACGCATGTCATGCATGGTTGGGGCCGGAAGCTTGGACATTCACTATCCGCGCAAAGGCCCCATGAGCGAGGGTCGTGTTATCGTGCGGAACCTGCGGCTTGAAGACCTCTCCGCTCTTAAAGTTCCCAAGCACCTCCACGGCCCGATAAGCGTCGAAGCCGCAATGTTCGGCTCGATAAACGACATCGAACTGGTCGGCAACATCAGTTCTCCCGGCCTTTTCATGCGAGACGAAATGATACATGATTTCCATTCTCCGCTGCGCTTTAAAGGGACTAGCCTGATGTTGGAAAAAATGCAGGGGCGCATCGGCGAGTACGCTCTGGAAGGAAGCCTCGTGACGGATGTCGTAACAGACATTTCGGAAATGATTCTGCGGGGCGGCGGGCGCGGCAAAGCCAGCCAGTCCATACTGAAGATGCTGGCGATGAAGCCCTTCATTAAATCAGGGTGGCTCGACGCGGACATACTCCTCGAAGGCGACCTTAATAAGTTCTACGAGTTCAGCGGCGATATAAAACTTCACATCAAGGACGCTGTCATAGATTTTGCGGAAATAGGCGAAGGCTCGATGAAAGATTTTCCGCTTGCTCCCATACCGGAAGCGAAGCTCATGCTCGAGCTGAGAAAAGGAACCCTAACATTTAAAGAATGCGCGGCAATATCCGGACAACTGAGGCTTTTTGCCGACGGGCAGATAGAAATGAGGCACGATCCCGTCGAGGACAAGGTCGCCCGGTCATTGTTCGACTTCCGTTTCAAAGTTGATTCGCCGAATCTCGCAGACCTGATCAGACAGTTGAACTACTCCGCGCTGGAGGTATCCGGCTCGGCAAACGGAGAGTTCTATCTGGACTGTGACTACGGAAATAACTACGTGATGGAAAACGAGGATAAAATCAAGATGACTGAAGCCGGAGATTATGTTTTCGAAGCCGACACTCCGGTTTTTCACAAACTTGAAGGAAGAGGACACGTCTCCGCGAAGAACGTCTCGATAAGCGGAATCCCGGCCGCGCTGACGAACAACAATCCAATAATGAGACGACTCAATATCGCGCGAGATTTCTCGTTTGATGTTTTCGAGGGAGACATAGTTCTTGAGAAAGACCGAATAAAGGCGGAAAACGTTAGATGCGCGGGCGAATGGCTAGAAGTCTCCCTGTCCGGAAGTTCGGCTTTTTTCGGACAGAAGCCAATGAGCGCCGACATCGATCTGTTTGTTGTGGGCGATAATTTAAGAAGCAAAACCATTATAGGCCGGATACCGGGCGTCGGAACAATCGTTGATATGCTGAAAGCCGGAATCAAAGTGACAAAGAAGGGGGACGGCAAACCGGAGTTCAAGATGAAATCGCCGCTTCGCGCGTCCTCTCCCGCATCCTGCCTGCTCCCTCCGGGAACGTCAGGCCTATCAGATTAACCGCGTTTGGGAACGCTTCTCGCATATCCTTAACATTTTTTTGCCGAAGCCTATGACTTATTCAGGTCACAGCCTGTTTATCGTCATTGTTTCGGCAAAAAAAATGCCCCCTTGTGGGGGGCGAATTA
>JAKQBV010000529.1 GCA_029573925.1 bacterium | reverse complement strand
ATTCGTGGTGGTGGGGTATACGGATCCTTCGGGCGCGCGCAAGCACTTCGGCGCGTTGCTACTCGCTTACCACGACGCGCAAGGCGCGCTGGTGTATTGCGGCCGCGTCGGCACGGGCTTTGGCGCCGGCAAGCTCAAAAGCGAAAACTGTCTCCTTGTCGCAATTCGTTCCGGCTGTGCGTAGAACAATAACTTTAACGTCTTTCATTGTGATGTCTCCCGTAGTTTGCCGAATGGCCGCCGCGCGCTCACCACGCCAGCGGCGACTGCCAAGCCGCCTTCAGTTTGAAGATGTCCGCGTCAACGACAGGTTTGCCTTTCAGTCCTACTATGACGAGCCGTTTTTTCTCCGTCACTTCTCCGACCTTCGCGCAAGGCATCCCTTTGAAGCAAGCAACAAACTTCTCTTCCCTGCCTGATTCGACTTCAACGATGAACCTGCTGTTCGATTCGGAGAAGAGCAGCGATTCATCAGTTTTTACTTTTTTGTCTCTCGGCAATAGGCGGGCGTCTATCCGCGCGCCAAGCGCTCCCGCGAACGCGCATTCAGCCAGCGCAACAGCCAACCCGCCGTCGCTCGCGTCGTGACAAGCTCTGACCAAACCTTTTTGAATCGCCGCGCCGAGAGCTTTGTACATCTTCTTCGCTTCGCGCGCGTTCAACTTCGGCACGTCGTTGCCAATATGACCGAGCGTCTGATAGTACTGAGAGCCGCCTAGTTCGTCGTATGTGACGCCCAGCGCGTACACCGGATTCCCGGCGCTCTTGAAGTCCATCGACACGACTTTGCGCGCGTCGGAGATTATGCCTGCGGCGGAGATAAGCAGAGTGGACGGAATCGCTATTGTGTCGCCTTCCACCGCAAACTCATTATAGAAGCTGTCTTTGCCCGAAATGAACGGAGTTCCGTAAGTCACGGCAACATCGAAGCAGGCGCGGGAAGCCCGCACCAGATCGCCGAGCCTGTCGGGTTTATCCGGATTGCCCCAGCAGAAATTGTCCAGAATCGCGATGCGGTCGATGTCCGCCCCCGCCGCGACGGCGTTTCGGACGGCTTCGTCGATAGCGCTCGCTGCCATCCAGTAAGGATCGATGTCGCCGTACCTGATTGCGATGCCGTTCGAGACGACGATTGCGCGCGGAGAGCCTAATACTGGAGCGATGACGGCTGCGTCAGACGGGCCGTCGTTGTCGGCTCCGACAAAAGGTTTGAGCACGCTCGCGCCCTGAACTTCATGGTCGTACTGCCGCGCCACCCACTCTTTGCTCGCCACGTTATAACTGGAAAGAACTTTTTCCAATCTTGCCGTCAGGTTTGCGGGCGCGGGCGCTTTCGGCTCGCTGTGTTTCGGAGTGTTCCACACCGCCGGCCTCGGATATCTCGGAACTCCCGCGTGCAGGAAGCTCATCTCTAAATCCGCCACCATGCGGCCTTCGTATTTCACCACAAACCGCTTGGTGTCGGTGAACTTCCCGATGACGACCGCCTCCACGTTCTCGCGTTCGCACAGCTTCATGAATTTTGCGAGGTTCTTCGGGGGCACGGACAGTACCATTCGCTCCTGCGCCTCCGAAAGCAAAATTTCCCACGGGGCCAGTCCGCCGTATTTGAGGGGCGCTTTTTCAAGCTGAAGCTCAGCGCCCGTGTCTTTGCCCATTTCCCCGACCGCCGAAGAGAAACCGCCAGCGCCGCAGTCGGTTATGCAGTCGTAAAGGTCGAGTTTTCTAGCCTGAAGTATCACGTCCATCGCTTTTTTCTCGACGATGGGGTTTCCTATCTGAACGGCTCCGCTCGACGTGGTTTCGGATTCATGGTCGAGTTCGAGCGAAGAGAAAGTGGCGCCGTGAATGCCGTCCCTGCCTGTCTTGCCGCCTACGGCGACGATTAAATCGCCTTTGCGCGCCTGCTTTTCCATCTTGCCGACGGGAATCAGCCCGCCTGTCCCGCAGTAGACAAGCGGATTGCCCAGATACCGCATATCGAAATGAAGAGAGCCGTTGATGGTCGGGATGCCCATCCTGTTGCCATAGTCGCGGACGCCCGCCACCACGCCCTTGAAAATCCGCTTCGGATGAAGGATGCCCTTCGGCACTTTATCATGGGGCAGATCGGGCGGCGCGAAACAGAATATGTTGTTGTTGAAAATCGGGGTTGCGCCGAGTCCGGTTCCGAGCGGGTCGCGGATGACTCCTCCGATTCCTGTGTTAGCCCCGCCATACGGGTCGAGCGCCGAAGGATGGTTATGGGTCTCCACCTTGAACGCGAAGTGCCAGTCTTCGTCGAACTCGACCACGCCCGCGTTGTCTTCAAACACGGACACGCACCAGTCTTTCGCGCCCCGCTTCTTCCGTATGGTCTCAGTGGCATTGCGTATCGTCAACTTAAACAGGTTGTCTATAAGCTCTTTCTTGCCGTTTTCGGAGTAATCGATAATGCCGTTGAACACTTTGTGCTTGCAATGCTCGGACCATGTCTGCGCGAGGCACTCAAGCTCGGCGTCTGTGGGATTGCGGCCTATCTTTTTATAATGCGCCGCTATCTTGCGCATTTCGAGCAGGTTCAGAGAAAGCAGCCGGGAACGGCTTATCTCGACCAGCGCGTCGTCGCCGACTCCTATTATTTCGACCGTTTCGATTTTGATATTATTCTCGGTTTTCTTTTTGACCGTTTTCTTAGCCATGATGTTTTCCTTCCGGTTGATTGAGCGGCTGAGCCGCCGCTCCGACGAAACTCAACTTTTCGCGATGCTGAAAGACTGGATGACGGAATTCGCCAGCAACCTCCGGGCGATATTCTCCACGTCGCTCTTGGATATTTTCCCTCTGAGAATGACCTTGGTGGAAGTGCGCGCGCCGGTCGCTCCGGAGATTCCCATGTCGGCGATTCCCTTGAGGGTGG
>JAKQBV010000519.1 GCA_029573925.1 bacterium | reverse complement strand
TTTTCAGCTTCCTCAAGTTTTTGCAGGGCTTCGTTTATCTTCTGGGCTTTCTCGAAGGCTTTAAGCGCGTCGTTGGTCTTTTTCAGATTTTTATAAGCATGGCCGAGAGTCATGTAAAGCTGATATGTTTCCGTGGCGACATCGGGGGCCAGCTTGATTCCGGCGTTAAGAGTTTCGACAGCTTTATCAAACTGTTTTTTCTCTATCTGCAGTTCGGCGAGGAATCCGTAAGAGTACAACTGAAGACGTCGCCCGTCTCTGTTTTCAGTTCCTTTCGGGAACGAAATAGAGACGAGCGATTCGAGTTGTTTCATCGCCTCGTCGACTTTTTTATCATTGTAAAGAAGGGCTGCTTTTTCGTGGTGGATAAGAGCCGCCTCAAATGCCAGTTCGTATTTTTTCTCGTCTTCTTTCGATAGTTTCGCCGATTTCTGCTCCTGAGCCGAAAGCGATGGGGCAAGAATGAAGATGATGGCGGCAAACGCCGGCAACGCTTTATAGAGAATGGACCTCATTTGCCGGAACTCCTTTCCCAACTTGAATTGAAGAAAAACCGTTCGGCCCGGCGAAAGTTCCATTGCCGGGCTATGTCTTCGGTGGCTTGAAGGCGGCGTCTGGACAACGCTTGCATCGTGTCTGTTTCTCCGGTTCCTTCAGCCACGCGGACTTTGTACGGCACATACATACTATCATATTTTTCGACAAGTTCCATCTTAAGCTTCTCCTGTCTGTCCATGAAAGTCCAGATTCCCGTCGGAGCTATGGAGAAGAATAGAACTGCGGCAACGGCGTATCTAAGCCAAATCGAGTTGGATGCGCGGCGCGCGCGGGTTGAGTGGCGCGGGGCGGAGCTTTTGACGATGCGGGCGCGCAGGGTGTCCGCGAACACTGGATTCAGTTCGGGGCCTCCGCCGAGGGCGGCGTCGATGAGCAGGGCTGTCTCCGCCGCTTCCGCAAGCTCGGAGCCGGCTTCAGGCCCGATTTTTCCCGCGCCGTCCATCCAGTCGCCCAGCATGGCGGCCATCTTTTTTTCTTTGTCATCCATGCCTGACTCCACGGAGCTACGCCTCCTCTCCATATTTCTCTATGTATGCTTTTCTGAAAGACTTACACGCCCGAAAAAATACGACATCGAAGGTTTCGACGCTCACGCCGATGGATTTTGCGCTTTCCTCGCGAGATTTTTTTTCCACCAGTCTGAGTTTGATGGCTTCACGGTAGCGTTCATTTATGTCGTTCAGAATATCCTTGATGCGGCCGGCAAGCTCTTTCGCGTAGTCGGACGCAAGGGCGGCTTTTTCAGGCTGATATGAATTGTCCGGAAAGAAATCGAGAGTGACGTTGTCCACAGGACGGTGGCGGGCGGCGGCGGACATAAGCTCGCGGGATTTGTTAATGGCTATCATGCGGAGCCAGAAAAAGACGCTTCTGTTCGTCCACTCGAAGTCCGAAATTTTTTCGAGGGCAAGCATGAATGTATCCTGAAGCACATCCTGAGCGAGAGCTTCTTCTCTGACGCGCGGATAGATGACAGTGCGGTAGAGGGGGGTCTTAAACGCGTCGTAAATCATGGCGAACGCTTCGGAGTCGCCCCGCTTCGCTCTTGCCACGAGTTGTTCTTCTTCTTTCAGGTCAAGCTCATTCGGCATAACAGTTAAACATTATAACTCAACGGAGGAGCGGTGAACAGAAAATTGACGCAAGGCCTTTCACATGGCGGGGGGGGGGCGGAGCCCTGCTGGGAATCCGCGTTCGCGTCAATAGTCGTTGTTATGCCGGAATTCCCGGCTCATTTTTTTGTTTTCCGCTCTCGGCGGGAGGGATATGAGACTATAATTAAAAGTTGTCGAATGGGCGGCGAGGTTGAGCGCGCCCGGCGCGGGGAGGAATCGGGATGTCCGATAACGGAAAAAGAATAGCGATGGCGTGCGACCACGCAGGATTGGCTCTGAAGAAGATACTTGCCGAAAAGCTCTCTGCGGAAGGTTATGAGGTCGTGGATGTCGGGACGCATACTGCTGAGTCGGTGGACTATCCGGTGTACGGAAAGGAAGCGGCCAAGCTGGTGGCGTCGGGCGACTGCGGGCGCGGGATACTTGTCTGCGGGTCGGGAATCGGCATGAGCATAGCCGCGAACAAGACTCCGGGAGTGAGGGCGGTGGTGTGTACGGAGCCTGTTAGCGCGCGGATGTCGCGTCTGCACAACGACACGAATGTGCTGTGCGTAGGAGAGCGGCTTGTCGGCGCGGGCATGGCGTGGGAGATCGTCAGCGCGTGGCTGGCGACGGCGTATGAGGGCGGAAGACACGCTAAAAGAGTGGCTATGCTGGAGAACGACTGAACCGGATTCGAATATCGAACAGATATAATTGCTTAATTGTTAGCGTTTTGAAGGAGGCCGAAGAATGAAGCTGTTGGACGCGGAGAGCATGCGCGAACTCGACAGGAGAACCATCGAGAAGACGGGGATTCCGGGTATCGTGCTGATGGAGAACGCGTCGCGGCGGGTGTTCGAGGCGATTGAGGCGATTGTAGGCGGGCTTGAAGGGAAAAGGGCGTTGGTGATTTGCGGAAAAGGGAATAACGGGGGGGACGGTTTTGCGGTGGCGAGATATCTGATGAACGCCGGCGTCGAGACGATAGCCGCGTTGGCGGCATCCCGAAAGGATGTGAAGGGCGACGCGGCTGTGAATATGAGCGTGTTCCTGAACATGGGAGGCGAGCTGAAGCCGGCGACGGACGCGAAGGGGCTGGCAGATTTGAGGAGAACGGCCGCCGCTTCAGATTTTATTGTGGACGCGCTGTTGGGCACGGGAGTCAAAGGGCCTGTGAGCGCGCCGTACAAGAAGGTCATTGAGATTATTAACAGGAGCGGGTGTCCGGTATTCGCGGTGGACGCGCCATCCGGCGTGAGCGTGGACGATGGGCGGGTTTTCAACTGCGCGGTGAACGCGGATCACACGATAACGTTCGGCGAGGCTAAGATTGGGTTGTTCGTGTGGCCGGGCGCGGAGAAGGCCGGAGAGGTGTACGTCGCCGACATAGGGATACCCGCGTCGCACAGCCGGGAGACGCGCTCGAAAGTATATCTGACGCAGCCGGGTTATGTGAGGGAGCATGTCAGAGAGCGCCCGATGGGGGCGCACAAGGGGGATTGCGGGAAGCTGCTCATTGTGGGCGGATCGCGAGGGATGTCGGGCGCGCCTGCGCTTGCCGGCATGGCCGCTCTGAAAATAGGGGCAGGACTGGTCTATCTTGCCGTTCCGAAGTCGGTCGCCTCGAATGTCGAGCGAAAATTAACCGAGGGCATAACAATAAGCTTGCGCGAGGACGGGCGGGGGAGGATTTCGTCATCCGAGATGGAAGAAATAATCGCAAGGTCTGCCGAAACGGGCGCGGTGGCTCTGGGGCCGGGACTGGGCGTGTCTCCGGACACGAGAAAATTGACTTTCAAAATGATAGAGAGCGTATCGGTTCCTCTGCTGTTGGACGCAGACGCGTTAAACTGTGTGGCGGTAGATCCGGAAATATTGAAGACGGCGGCCGGGCCGGTTGTGGTCACTCCGCATCCGGGAGAGATGGCGAGGCTTGCGAAGGCGAAGACGGCGGACGTTCAGGCTGCGCGGCTGGACACGGCGCGCTCTTTTGCGGCGGAGTACGGCGTAACGGTCGTCCTGAAAGGGGCGGGGGCCATTGTGGCGTCGCCTGACGGCTCCGTCAGGGTGAACCCGACGGGCAATCCCGGAATGGCCACCGCCGGGAGCGGGGATGTGCTGACTGGTATGACGGGCGCGCTGATGGCGGAGGGAGTGGATGTTTTTGCGGCGGCGGCATGCGCGGCGTATCTGCACGGGCTGGCCGGAGACCTTGCGGCGGAGAAACTAACCCGGCGAGCAGTCACGGCTTCAGACATTGTCCGTTTCGCGCCGGCGGCGTTGAATGAGACTCTTTCGGAAGAATGCTGAAAAGCGATTCAGCTGCAATATTACAGAGGCGGCGGGCCGCCCTGATTACAACTTAGGAAAAGGAAAAGGCAGAGATGAAGATTTTTAGGCCGATATGGGCGGAGATTGACTGCGACGCGTTGGAACACAATGTGAGGTTGATGAGGGAGAAGGTGGGCGCGGCGACGAAACTGATGGCTGTCGTGAAGGCGGACGCATACGGTCACGGCGCGGTGGCGGTGTCGAAATCGGCTTTGCACGCCGGAGCGGACTGTCTGGCTGTGGCGTCGGTCGAAGAAGCGTTCGAGTTGAGGGACACTGGAATCGCGGCTGACATTTTGATCCTCGGCTATACGCAACCGAACTGGGCTTCGGCGGTTGTGGAGGGGGGATTCACGCAGACGATATATCATCTGAATCTGGCGCGCGCTTTGTCGGCGGAAGCGGAAAAGCAGAAGAAAACGGTGAAAGCCCACATAAAGATTGACTCCGGGATGGGTAGAATAGGGGTGGAACCTGAACGGGCGGCGCACCTGATAAGAGAAGTCGCGGGGCTTGAAGGCATCGAGGTCGAGGGCGTATATACTCATCTGGCGACTGCGGACGAGCCGGAGAACGACGCGCACACGGACAGGCAGCTCGAAAGGTTCGGCGCGTTGCTGGCGGAGTTGGAAAAAGAAGGAATCCGGCCTCCTGTGGCGCACGCGGCCAACAGCGCCGCCGCGGCAAGAAGGCCGGACGCATTGTTCAATCTCGCGAGGCCGGGGATACTTCTTTACGGTCTTTCCCCGTCTTCGCAGATGAAGCCGGAAGTGTCGGATTTCAGGCCAGTGATGTCGGTCAAAACGACGATAGTCGAGATAAAGACCGTGTCGCCGGGAACGA
>JAKQBV010000513.1 GCA_029573925.1 bacterium | reverse complement strand
TAAAAAGCGACTGAAGTCGCTTATATGAAAGCGACAATGAATTGTCGCACTCCAAATTAAACAAACTAAAAACCTTTTTACAAAAGCCATATATTTACTGGCAGAACTATCTGATTTTCAGAGATACTCAGGAAAACCTTTGACTCGGATTCTCCGATATAGCCAGTGATTCGGGGCGATTCTTCATAGCGGCGAACTGCTTCACACGCACAAACGAATTTTGTGCGTGCCACCCATCAATATTGTTTATGAACCGTATGTTCTATTCACTGCAAAATTGCGTTTTGCTTCCCACATATCGTCAGCTCCGAACAATCGCTTCTGAACCCTTATGCTTGCACCCGGCTCAACAGAAAACCTAGTGTTTCAAAATTAAATTGTTTCACGTGAAACAAATTTCAGTAAAAATAGATTTCTACATTGATTTTTGATATTAACAGTATTTAACTGTGATTGACTATATGTGCATATATATATTGCGCGCAAAAACGCCACTGTCTTGCTTTTTGTTGGTTCTGACAATATGTCTCAATTCAAGCATTTCCGCAACAGGATGGTTCGACCAAAAGAAAATGATTGCTTTCGAGTGGTCGGATACTTTGTTCTCAGATATATTGATTTGTTGCTCGCGCGATGTAATGGCGCCTCTGGAAAGCATTTCGGGAAAAGAAAATGAACCCGAATCCATCATTGGGATTTGGGAGCGGTTATTCGAGCGCATGAAATGCGATGTGCAAGGCGAATTTTTTTGTAGGGGCGGGACGGCCTCGCCCGATAACAGAGATAGGGCGGGGGCAAGCCCCGCCCCTACGGTAAAATGTCGGGGGACGCTCACAAACTCATTTGCGCGTGTGAGGCAGTTCGCCGCCATGATAATCGCCTCAGTTCACCGGTTCAGCGGTCAATCCGGGATGAAATGGACGCCTTAAGGAAAACTTCTCGCGTTGACCGACAGGGTTGCTGTGATCTAGACTATAAGCCCGCCACACGCCTTAAGCTTCGTTTTCATCTGCCCTGAACAATACCGGCCCCAATCCCGACTTGGGATTCTGATTGAACTGATGATAAGTCGGTCAGCCGCAGAGCTTCCTTGCATATTCTTCTCCTGAGAAAAGAGACGCCCATGAGGCGCAAAGATTTATGCCTCATGGTGTCTGACTTTCCCGAGCTGTTAAGATTTTAGGTCTTACGAGTTGCGGCGGCAGCCGCAGCTTTTCGTATTAAATCAAAAAAGAGAATGGTTTTATTTCTTTTATTTCTTTTATTTTAAATACAGGGCAAAAACGTTATCCGGGGGAATCGGAATGTTACCGTGTGGAAACAGGGGCGCCTCCGGGGGGAAGCGGAGCGCTTCTGAAGGGAAAGGGCGCTTCACGCGAGAACCAGCGCTTCCGGGGAGAAGCAGCACAAAGCAGGTGTTTCTCACAAGAAACAGCGTTTCTCTGGAGAAGCGCCTTTTCTGACATGAAAACAAGCTGATTCATCCCGGGACGGCCTATAGCAAATAAGCCTTTTATCGGTTGTATATTCATAATTGCAGGCTTGATGCAACGACGTCGGCGGAAGAGTGAAAAGAAAGGCTGGGGTCGCGGCAAGGGCGGTTTTAATACAATCCATGTTAAAATAGAGACCAAATTGAAAAGACAGTTCATGCCGGGCAGTCCCCAATCTCTCTGACATCCCGGTATTAACGATGTCTGCCGGGGGGCAGGATTTTGGAGGCTTATTCAGGCTGTTTTTGGCGCGCGAAACAGGCGGGCGGGACGTCAAGCATGGCCTTTAAAGGGGTTTGACAGGTTTTTTTCGGCGGGTGTTTCGCGGCGCGGCAAAGCTCATTTTTGCGAGCGGGCGGGATTTTTAAACTTATACACGGGCAGACGGGCGCGCGCGAAACAGGCGGCGGCGACGGCGGCAAAAAACCTGCCGGAATAAGTCCGGGGACGCTTGACTTTTGAGGCGGGTAAAGTATTATAATAACAATCGATTTATGAGAAAAATCAGACTGATAAAAGCGATGGCGATGGCGGCGATTTTGGCGGCGCAGGCGGCGGTTTGGGGCGGGTCTGCGGAGTGCGCGGAGGCGCGCGCGGGCGTCGCGCCGGCGAGGCGGGGCGCGATCGACATGCCCCGTTGGAGTCCGGACGGTGGCAAGGCCGCGTTCGTTTATTCGCTGGGCGGCGGCTCCGACGTCTACACCGTCGATGCCGACGGAACTGGCCTGATGAACATTTCCCGCGCTCCGGGCAGGAACACGAACCCGGTGTGGAGTCCGGACGGCAAGTGGCTGCTGTTCACGTCTGACCGCAACAAGCAGACGGACATCTGCAAGGCCGACAGGGACGGCGGGCAGGTGGAGTGCTGGAAGAATCCGGGCGACGACATGTGGCCGGCGTGGAGCCCGGACGGGGCGACCATCGCTTACTGCAACTATGCCACCGGCGAGTCGCTTGTCTATCTGATGGACAGCGGGGGCGGGAACCGGCAACTGTTGCACGACGAGCGGGCGAGCCATCCCGCGTTTTCGTCCGACGGAAAAAAACTGGCGATGACGGCAAGCGGCAACCTGTTGGTGTACGACCTGAAGAGCCGCAAGAGCAAGAACATAACGAAGGCGCTGTTGGAAGGCTGGGTGGTGGAAGACACCATGCCCGTCTGGGCTCCCAGAGGCAACCGGATCGCCTTCATCGGCAAATATGAGGGATATGCGTCTGAGCTATACACGATTGATTCAGACGGCGGCAAGGTGCGCCGCATATCAGAGACATTGTATGAGAACTTTCTCCCCGCGTGGGAGCCTAAGAGCAAGGGCATAGCGTATTCGGCGTATGTGGCCGGGCGGCTGCCGGAGATATTCGTTTCCGAGCCTGAATCGCCTGTGAAGAAGCGGCTTACGGATAACTATGTCATCGAGATGGACCCGCGGTTTTCTCCGGACGGGAAGAAAATCCTCTTTGTGGCGCGCATAGGAACGAATACGGATATGTACATAATGGACGCGGAAGGCAAAACCGAGCCTGAAAAGTTTCTCAAAGAGGGGCTTCCGACGGTCGAGCAGATGAGAAAAAAAGCTGAAGCGGCTAGAAAGCGGAAAGCGGCCACTCAATAACCTGTGCCCGCCGCATATACGGACAAGGAACAAGGGCAATAGCGCAACGCAATTGCCGAGCGCGCAAAAAACATTGCAACAAAAGGAACATGTTGAAACGCCGACAATCTATTTCGGAATAACGGACAAGGCGGATTGTCCGGAAAAGCAGCAAAAAACAGGTCGTGTACGGACGAAAACGCGAAAGGGGCAATGGACATGGAAGCGGCCGGAGCCAAAAGAGAACTGACGGGACAAGAGTTTGAGATCCGTTACAACATAAAGGGCAAGGGTGTTCTCGACGGAATATTCGGCGAATTCACGCCTGACCGGGGCCGCGTCATGCTGAAACAGCCTAAGCGAGACCGCGAGGTCGTGCTGGCGATAGAATATGAATCCCCGGAACAGTACGGAAGGATGCTCAAAACGCTTTGCGAATGGTTAAAAAGCGAAGAGAAGTTCTGCGAACTTGAAAACCTAATGCTTTATTGAATACCGAAACAAACGCGCGTAAAAAACAAAGCAAAGAAATCCAAAATTAAATAAATATTGGTTTGATAAAATGATGTTTTTGTTTTTGTGTGAGCGGGGAAACCATTTTTTGCAAAAATAGGTTTCCCCGCGCCCCTTCCAAAAAAACTCCCGGACGCCGGCTTTTGCTGAACTTCGTTCATGGCAAAATCCGGCTTTTGTTTTTTGCTAGGGATGATGATGGATGTGGCGTTTCCGCTCTGCGCGGGAGCAGGGAATGAATTCCCGGCAAAGGCAGAGCGGCGATGAATCGCCGCAATCCAAATTAAGATAAAAAAAAGCATAAAATCCGAAA
>JAKQBV010000503.1 GCA_029573925.1 bacterium | reverse complement strand
GTTCAGGATTTTATATGGGGAATGTCAGGTAAAAACTCTCGAACATAAGACTGGCACAGTTGCCCCATTGCATTCGAAGTCGCTCCCCCGGTAATACGGCTGACGTGTATGTACCGTTGTCGAACAAATGTGTCTAACTCTTTCTTCCGTCCAAGCAAAGTTCCTAACATACATTTCTCCAAAACATCGTCCGGAATCGAAGAATCAATTGATGCTCCTGCATGCATGAGGAACATTGCAACATCTTCATAAACCGGTTGGAACTGTTTCGGAACTAACAATTCTTTTCCATCCGCGCCCAGCAGCGTGTTTGTCCATTTCTTCACTTTATCTAGCGAGTTGAAACGATACAGATACTTATTGTCTCTCCACACATAATGCATATTTCCATCAGGAAAAAAGACATTTATGTTTGTGCGAAAACGTTGAAGCTTCTCTCCTCCCACATCAGAAAGGACCATTAGATGTTTAAGAAAGAGATTGTATGGCATATCCGTAGTCGCTTTTAGAACGCTCATCCATGCGTCAGGCGAAGCATCCGCCACATACAAAACACCAATAAACTTCTCCTGCGACTCAATGAGCATAGGTATGATGCTTGTGCTCTTCTCTCTTTCAGCTAGCTGCTTTGGCCAGAATTTCTCAGCGTTCGCTTCAAGTTCAATTACGGATCGGCCCATTCAAAAACCTCTTATTTGATTATCATTTACCACATTCTAATGAATTATATTACTCAAGAAACACGCGCGTTACCAGTCTGGCTTAAATTCACTAAGCTAATGTGGACAGTTTGTCGCCTAATGCCGTTTTCTTACGGAAGAAAATTGTTGAAGTTTTTAGTGCGGTATTGCGGCGCGGTCGTGTTCATGTAGAACAGGATTCCAGATATCAGGCTTATCTTGAAGAACTTCTTTTCGCGCAGCATCCTCGGAATGAGAAGGAAGAAAAGAACGACCGGCGGAATTTTCACTCGCAGCATCTTCCTAACCATCTTTTCCAGCGCCGGCGACGCCGCCGCGATGTCGAACAGCGCGTACAGCGTCTCGAACTCCCGATCCTTCTTCGTGTGTATCTCCGGCGTCATCACCCGCATGCCCGTCTTTTCGTAATTGACGTTCAGCAAACCGTCCTTGATCGCCTCCTCCACCATCTGCGTGCGGGGAATCGGCGACAGAAACGTCACCCTTATGTTGTCCGCCTTGATGAACCGGTTGAGTTGGACGGTTTCGAAAGCGTTGTCTATAGTCTCATACGGCAGCGCTATCATGTTGAACGCCGTCAGCGTCAACCCGTGCTTCTTCACAAGAGTCGCCGCCGCTATTATCTGGCTGTCCAGATAGTTCTTGTTCAGTTTGTCTATTCGCAACCGTTCGTTGCCCGTCTCCACCCCGATGGCGATGCCCGCGCAGTTCGCCTTCTTCATCTCCGCCACCATCTCGTCGTCGATGTCGTGCACCGTCGTGTTGCAGGTGAACGGAATCTCGCGGAACCTCTTGGCGTACTCCCTGCTGAACTCCATCACCCACGGCTTGTCGTGCGTGAATATATCGTCGGAGAAGTGGATGCTTCGCATCGAAGCCAGCCTCTTCATCTCCTCGATCTCTTCCATTATCCTCGATACGGATTTCCTTCGCAGGTAGCGGCCCTTGCCAGTGAAGAATCCCCTGAACTTCGCGTTGTAACAGAAACTGCACGCGTTCGGACATCCCCTCCCGCTTGTGAACCTTTTGACGCTGATGACCTTCATAAACCAATATTTAAAATAGAGCGCTCTGTCAGGCAGCGGAAGCGATTCCAAATCCTGCACAAGCGGCCTCATGTCGTTCACCCTGACCTCGCCGCCGGACTTGACCGTCAGGTTGAGCACATCCGAGTAGTCCTCCCCCCTCTCCAGCCTGTCCGCTAGGTCGAGTATTGGGAACTCCGATTCGCCCCTTGCCACTATGTCCACTTGAGGGTCGTTGATTATCTCCGGAAAAAGCATTGGGTACGTGCCGCAGAAAACTATCGGGGCGTCCGACGCTTCTTTCGCCTCCGCCGCTATGGACAGGGCCACCCGCTCCCCCCAGATGTCCATCGGAACCACTATCAGCCCCGCCCCGCTTTCGGCCACCTTGCGCGCGAAACGCCTCTCGTTCTTCTTGAAGAACAAATCCGTCTCATGCCCCCGGCTCTTCAGCAGACCCGATATGTCCGTCACCGCCAGAGACTCGTTGATCCCGTTGTCCTGCAGAAAAACAACCTTCATAAGACTCCCCAGTTAAAGATCGCCGCAAACGCAACCTCGTGATACTCTCAATTATTCTACCCCCAACCCGCCCCCGCCCGCAAATCCCGCTCGCGCCGCGCTGACTTCTTGCTTTTTTATCGCTCATATAATAATGTTTTGAAATGCCGACGCCGCTGAGCCTCAACGAAATCAAGGACAGAGCCATAGCTTTCTCCCGCGAGTGGGAGGGCGAGCGCGCGGAAAAAGCAGAAGCGCAAACATTCTGGAATGAATTTTTTAATATTTTCGGCGTGTCGCGCCGCAGAGTGGCGTCTTTCGAGGAGCCTGTCAGGCGAGCGCGCCTGAGGTTCGAACAGAGCGGAGCGCGCGGCGGCTTCATAGACCTTCTTTGGCGCGGAACCATGATAGCCGAGCATAAATCCCTCGGACGCGACCTCGATTCCGCTTATGCTCAAGCCCTTAATTACTTCGAAGGCCTTCCCGAACGCGACCTGCCGAGGTTCGTGGTCGTCTCCGACTTCGCCAGATTCAGGCTCTACGACTTGGAAAACGGTGAAACCAACGAATTCAGCCTGAAAGACCTTTACAAGCATATCGGACTGTTCGGATTTATTTCTGGCTACACCACGCAAAAAGTGACTGCGCAGGACCCGGTCAACATCCAAGCCGCGGAGCGAATGGGAAAGCTTCACGACCGTTTTCGCGCCTCCGGCTATCAGGGCCGCACGCTTGAAATCCTCCTCGTCCGCCTTCTGTTCTGCCTGTTCGCCGAAGACACCACGCTCTTCGATCAGAAAGGCGCGTTCAAGGACTTCCTGATGAACCGCACCCGCGAGGACGGCTCCGACCTCGGCCCCCAACTCTCGCTTCTCTTCCAGACTTTGAACACTCCGTCGGATCAAAGACAGAAAAGTCTGGACGAGACGCTCGCCGCTTTCCCATACGTGAACGGAAAACTATTCGAGGAGAGCCTGATAATCGCAAACTGCGACCGCGGGATGCGAGAGTTGCTTCTCGATTGTTGCGCGCTCGACTGGGGCCGCATATCTCCCGCCATTTTCGGCGCCCTTTTCCAGTGCGTCATGGACGAAGAAGGCTCTTTAAGAAGACGCAATCTCGGCGCGCATTACACGAGCGAAGAAAACATACTCAAACTGATCCGGCCGCTTTTTCTCGACGACCTGTGGCGCGAGTTCCGCTCCTGCAAACGAAGCGTCAACAAACTGTTCGAACTGCACAAAAAAATAGCGCGGCTTAAATTCCTCGACCCTGCCTGCGGATGCGGAAACTTCCTCGTGGTGGCTTACAGGGAACTTCGCCTGCTCGAACTTGAAATCCTTCGCGCCACGCGCGAGTCCGCTCAACGACTGCTCGACATCTTTCAACTAGTCCAAGTCGACGTCAATCAATTCTACGGCATAGAGATTGAAGAATTCCCCGCACAAGTGGCCCAAGTCGCTCTGTGGCTTACCGACCACCAGATGAACATGAAAATCTCGGAGGAATTCGGTCAATACTTCCGTCGGCTACCTCTTATCAACTCTCCCTCCATCATCTGCGGCAACGCTTTGCGCATGGACTGGAACGACGTCATCAACGCCGATTACGTCGACTACATTCTCGGCAATCCCCCTTTCGTAGGTTCGAAATACCAGAACAATGACCAGCGCGAAGATATGGCCGGCATTTTTTCAGGCGTCAAAAACTCCGGCGCTCTGGATTACGTGTCCGCATGGTATATGAAAGCCGCGCTGTACGTGAAGGGCGACGAAAGCCTGAACGGCTTGTTGGGGTTTGCTCCCGGTTCGTCCGCGACTCCGGCGTCCCGCGTCAAGATCGCTTTCGTTTCCACTAATTCCATAACGCAGGGCGAACAGGTCGGCGCTCTCTGGCCCCCCCTTCTCAACCTCGGCGTCAAGATTCATTTCGCTCACCGGACTTTCAGGTGGAGCAACGAAGCGCGAGGAAACGCCGCCGTCCACTGCGTCATCATAGGATTCGCGCTTCACGACTCAGACAACAAAGTCATTTTCGACTACGAGAACTCGAACGGCGGCCCCCGCCCCTTTGCGGCCTCCAACATTAATCCCTACCTCGTGGACGCTCACGACCTCGTCATCTCTCGGCGAGACTCCCCTCTCTGCAATGTCCCCTCAATCGGCATCGGAAACCAGCCGATTGACGGCGGATACTACTTGTTCACGCCGGAAGAAAGGAAAGATTTCCTTAAAAGAGAACCGGCTGCCAGAAAATGGTTCCGCAAATGGGTCGGCTCGGACGAGTTCATCAACAGATATGAACGATGGTGTTTATGGCTGGGAGAATGCCCTCCGGAAGAACTGAGAAAAATGCCGGAAGTCATGAAGCGCATCAAGGCTGTTCAGAGATTAAGACTTGCAAGCAAACGCAAATCCACACGAAATCTAGCACAAACCCCTACTCGATTTCTTGTCGAAAATATTCCAAAATCCACATATTTATTGATTCCGGAAGTGTCTTCCGAGCGGCGGGTTTATATTCCGATGGGCTTCATGCGGCCTTCGGTTCTCGCAAGCAATCTGGTAAAAGTCGTTCCGAACGCCACCCTCTATCATTTCGGCATACTCACTTCCGCAATGCACATGGCTTGGGTCCGGCAAGTTTGCGGAAGACTTGAAAGCAGATACAGATATTCAAAAGACATCGTTTATAACAACTATCCGTGGCCTTGCCGGGTTGACGGAAAGCTCAAACAAAAAATAGAGAAGGCGGCGCAAAACGTGCTGGACGCGCGGGAGGCTTATCCCGACGCGTCTCTGGCCGACCTCTATGACCCGCTTTCTATGCCAGCCGACCTTCTACGCGCTCACAAAGCTCTCGACCGCGCGGTTGATGCCGCTTACGTCGCCGCTCAAAACGGCGACCGCCAGAAACGTTGTTTCTCTTCCGACATCAAGCGCGTGGCATTCCTCTTCGAGCTTTACCACAACTGCACCAGCCTGCTTCCTCTGCCGGAAAAACAAAAACCGAAAAGAAAAAAACCGGGATCAAAAACCAACGTTTAATCCCGGTCAAAACGGCTACAACGTTTTATGAAGCGCTCGAAGGCTCCGAAAAACCGCCGTCTCTACTTCGCCTCTGCTTCGGACTTCGCTGGCGTTGTTTTGCCTGTGTCAGCAATCCCGAACAGAACTCCCAACATGGTTTTTTGAACGAACTCGCTCTTGGGGCCGTCCTTGCCGACGGTGTACTTGATAAATGGCGTCCACTTCCTCTTTGCCGCTCCCGCGCTATCTTTAATGTCCTCGGCTATCAATACTTTCAAATCGACCAGACGCGTCCAACGCGGCGCTTCGTCCGCGCCAAAGTTCCGGTCCAATCTGCCGTCGAACGAAAGAAGAGAGTCGTCGGTCAGATAAATATCCCACCGCAAGACTCCTGAAACGCGGCCGTACGCGTCCGGCTCGTCGCCTCCCTTGCGACTCACAGGATTGACCGACTCAAAACTCAGTTGCGCGTAGGGATACGGTTGAAAGTTCATTCGGTTGCCAGTACGGATTGCGACGCGGGGAACTCCCGCCAACCTCAAACCGAAGTTGAAATCAGTGTCATCTCCGTCCGATGTGGTCTCAGGTCGCGCGTACAAAGAGAATGAATGATCCGCGAACAAGCCCTTATCGTCCCAACTCGCACTCTCCGCCACCCATGCGCCCTCAAACTTCACTGCGTCGAAATAGTCTGCCTCGTTCGTGGCGAATTTGCCTGACACCTTTGCGGCCCAATATTGCGTTGTCATGCCCTGCCCATCTTCCGAATATTTATGCTTCATTCCCGCTGGAGTCGTCGTGAAATCGAACTTTATGTAAAAACCTTCTTTTTCTGACTTGTCCGAACTCGCGGACGGGGCCACTTCGAGATTCTTCACATCAATCTTCGGCCCCGCTCTGAAAAGTTTTTCAAGCAGCATTCCCTTGTCTTCCAGATCGAAAACAACTTCTTCTGAAATCGGTTGGCCTGCACATGCAAAAGTCCCTGCCGGGACGATCAGCTTAATTTCTGCGGATAGCCGCTTCGCCGCTTCCACCTTTCGGGCATCGTATGAGCATTGAATCTCGAACTTTCCCATTCCGGTGTTCGCGGCGGCTGCCTCGACATTTTTTTTCTCATTTACAATTCTATAATTACATCCAAGTTGCGTGATTTCCACACATTCCTTGTCTTTTTCTCCCACGCAAAGCGTAGGGTCCTTCTCCGTCGCTACAGGTTGAACATCGCTTGGCGTCTTATCTTTATCCGCGTAGTTCTCGCCGAACTCAACGGTCGCCAGAAACTTTTTCATCGTATAGCTGTATCCCAGTGTCTTAGATATCGCGAGTTTTCCCGGATCGCAAACAGGACGGGTTTCCTCCGCCTTTGCCGATGCGGCTGTTTCGCTTTTTGCCGCCCGGTTTACGCCCTCTTGCCCCGCCGCCGCCGCGCAAGACATGACCAGTAACAATGCTAGAACCGCCGCCGCAACTGCTCCGTTGTGTTTTTGCAATGTCACACCGCCCATCTTAAAAATGCGACGAAGTTTTCAAAGCTGTTGGATTGCTCTCCGGCGCTTGTCCACGAAGCAAAATACCGGAACCATTTGTTCTCTTCCATGTGCCAGATGCCCGGATGAGAACCCATCTCCGTGTTTACTATCCCGTTTAGAATCATCAACGCCCATCCGAGAACCTGTTCGCGGTTCCAGCCCGAAGATGTCAGTTTATTCTTAAAAACAATATTCCAATCTATCCTGTCGCTTTCCGAAACCGCGCTTCCGAACTGACCTAGGAATGAAATAGCGACGCTTTTTGCCTGACCCACGCTCATAAACCCTTGTTCTTGCATAATCGCCCTCCCCGTTTTGTTTTTTCAACGCCCGCATCGCGGCGACTAAAAACAACTCATCTGCCGCTCTCACAATCTTCCTCTTTCTTCTATGTTCATTCCGCAGATTGTCAGCTTGCAGTTTTATCCTCTGGCTCTGGCGGCTTTGTCGCCGCCTTTTCGGTCAGCAGCGGCGCGTCTTCTTCGTCCATGCCTCGACATTTACCCGAGCCTTCCTTGTTCCTTCCATTTTCCGAATTGAATCTGTTGCTGAAACACACCGTTACTAATGCTCCGACAAAGGTTACCAGAATCGCTACTATGGCCAGACATATCATCGTGTGATTGACAGCGGCTTGAATCCCCGACACGACCACGTCTTTGGCCGTCATCATTGATTTATCGAACACCACGTCGGTGCGGGAATCGACCATTTCTCGAATCTTGTCGGAAAGATCAGGGTATTCTTCAGAATACTTTTCTTTTGCCGCCACCTTCGCGGTGTCCACGATTGTTTTCTGCGCGTTTTCCGCTTTTCGCTCGGCGGCGACAGCTTGGCTCTGAGCGTTTCCTGCCGCGCGCATCGCCATGTCCGCCAGCATCGACGTCCTGTCGTTAAGCTTTTCCGAATACTCCTTGAAAGCGCCGTATCTCTCGTCAATCTGCTGCTTCTTACTCCCCGCGTCTTCGGCCACTTTCCCTATTTTCTCTTCCACAAAACGCAGTTCCTCATACCTTTCGCTCAAATAATTCCGGTTCGTCTTGATATCCTCCGACAACGTGAGAGCCTCGCTTCTAATCCCTTCCAACTTCGCTGTAGCGTCAAGCGTCGCCATTTTTGCTTTTTCAACGTCCGCCACGTCTTTCTGGAACGATCCCATCTGTGCGGAAAGTCTTTCAAGCTTGCCGGCAGTCTCCGTCTTGAACACCGGGTAGTCTTCGCGTCTTGATTATCCGTCGCCCGGTGAGCGCGCATCAAGACGCAAAAAAGCAACCTTTTTTTTACGCAATGATTAATAAGCAACCGCTCCCCCGCGCCGCGCCGGGATTTGCCTTCGCCGGTTTTATTTGTAGAATATAATCTGGAAACAGACTTTCGCTGAATTGCCGCGCGCGGCGCGTTTTTGCCGCAATACCGCGTCCGGGACAGATTCTTAATGGACGGCCTTTACAGAAAACTGTTATTAAGGGAGGGAGAGATGTTCCGGCCCTCTCTTGAAAACAAGGTAGCGCATCAGCACGAGCGCGAAATCTCCCTGCTCACCGTCTGGATGGACAGAGAAAGAAACAACAACATATTCAGAATTGTGAAAGAAGAAATCGACAGGCTCAGGTCGTGCGGGACAAAGGAAATCCGGGTTCTGGACATCGGTTGCGCGTATGGAAACCATATCTTAATGCTGAACGCCCGGCAAGGCGGCGGGAACGACATCCGCTTCGCCGGAATCGACATAGACCCGAAAGCTTTAGAATTCGCCAAGGCGTTCAGCAGCGCGATACCGGGATACGACAACTGCGAGTTTTCAGAGGGCGACGTCGACGCCGGGCTAGGATTCGAGGACAGCTCTTTCCACATCATTCTCTGTTCCGATGTTCTCGAACACAGCCGGGACCTGCCCGCCGCGATGAAAGAAATTGCGCGGACGCTGAAGCCCAGCGGAAAAATGGTGTTCACCTCTCCCCTTAAGAACAGCCTTTTCAAGATGGCCTCAAAAATCCTGAGCGCCGTTTCATTCGGAAAACTTGAGAAAAAGTATTACGACGGCGGCACAAAACCGGGCATCGGCAAAACCGACAAGCCGGAACACGGTTACGGCCACATATCCGAAATGAACCTGAAAGGATACCTTAAGGCGGGCGCGGAAGCAGGCCTAGCTCCGGTAGAAATTATCCCGACGTCTGTCTTCAGCGGCAGCATGTTTTTCGACAGGCATCCGATTCTTCTCGCCTGCCTCGTTTTCATCGAAGCTCTTCACAGAACATTCAGACTCGTCTCATGGGCGCACGGCGTCCAGATCGTTTTCGTGAAAAAGAATTAGAACGGCTGCTTGCTTTAGTAATACTACCGCATAAATCACAGATATTTTTATAAGACGCTGTAAGCCTGATTCGCCGATAGCGCATAGTCAGGCAATTGTTGCATAATGGCAATACAAACAAGCGTTAATGGCAAAAAACGATAATCAAGCCTGTTTTATCATGGATTACCGGCGTTTGCCGAGGGCGATCGCTTCTTCATAAACGGATGCGAGGAGCAAGGAGAGAGAGCGTTCGTCGAAATTGACGACGCGGGCGCGGGCGCCGCGCACCAAACGCTCGCGCAACGAAAGGTCGGCTTCGATATCGAGCAGTCGCGCGGCCAATCCTCGCGCATCGCCCGGCGCGAAGAACAGGCCGCTGTCGTTGTCGGAGATAATTTCGAGCGGGCCGCCCGCGCCGGCGGCGACGCAAGGCAGCCCCGCAGCCATAGCTTCCAGCAAGGCTATTCCGAACGGCTCGGCGCGGGAGCACAACACGAAAGCGTCCGACGCGGCCAGCAGTTCTCCGGGGTTGTCGACATATCCGGCGAGCGTCACGCTCGCTGAAACATTCAGGGCGGCAGCGGCGGACAGCAGAGACTCTCTCAGCGGGCCTTCTCCGGCCACAATGAAGTGGAAGCGTCCCGGCAGCGCGCGCTCGAGGACGGCGGCGGTTTCGAGAAGGGTGTCCAGCCCTTTCTCCGGCGCCAGACGCGAGAGCGTGGAGACAAGGAACCTTCCGGGAGGGACGCCGAACCTGTCGCGTATCCGCTCCGAGTCTTCGGTCAGAAGCTCCTCTTTAAAAGGCCCTCTCAGGATGTCTATTCCGTTCGGGATGACGACGCCCCGCTCTCCGAGCGCGCCTTCGCGCCTCTCTATGGCTGAGCGAACGGCCTCAGACACGAATATGACTCGCGCAAACCTCTTATTCATTCGGGCATATATCCGGGTGTAAAGCCGTTTCAGGGCCGGGTTGGATATTGTCGCGTATCTATCCTCGATAAAGTGGCGGGTGGCGACGACTGGCGGGTTGCCGGAAAGCCGCGCTGCCGCAAGCGACAGGAACGCGCTTATTCCGAGATGGGCATGGACGAGCGCGACATTTTCGGTCGCGATGATGTTTCTCAGGGCGGCGACGGACGAAGTGTCTCTGAGGTTGGCGAGAGGAACGGGGAAGTGGGGGATTTTTTCGGACCTGAGAGCGTCAGTGAAACGGCCTCGCGGGGGCGATGCGACCAGAGGCTTGTAGCAAGCGGGGTCCAGACGTCGCGCCGCGCTGAGAATATTCCTCTGCGTGCCGTAAAGGTCTGAATCGCAGACGACGTAGAGAACGGCGGCTGGAGCCACGGGTCAGATTCCCATTTCTATGTGGTGTCGCTTCAGGTCGAGGGACGAAAGCATTCCCGCCCATTCGGTTTCCGCCGGCGTGTTGTCTTCTATATAGGTCGCGGCCGGGAAAAGCGCCAGAAATATGGCGAACGGAATGCCAAGCCCTCGGATAAGCTGATAGGCAAACATATTAACAGTCGCAAAAGCGACCACGGCGGCGAACAGGGCGATGTAAAAGGAATAAAAGAAAGGGTCTGTCGTGCGGCCGATGCGGCGGACGATATTTACGAAGAAAGACACGAAAATCGCGCATAGCGCTATCATCGCCGGGACGCCCCTCTCGCTGCCGACATGCAGGAAAAGATTGTGAATCTCGCTGTTGTGAGGCTCGTTGTAGACCAGAGTGACGTATTCGAGATTGCTGCCAAGCCCGACGCCGAGCAGAGGATACGTGGAGATGGTGTCCGTGGCGATTTCATACTGCCGGAGGCGGCTGAGAGAAGCCTCGTCCGCCACGCGGGGAGCCGAGTAAAGCCTCCCTATGTATCGGGGAGGCGCGGCTACGGCCAGAACCGTTATCGCCACGACGATGAGCGCGAACGCCCTGATGAACTGTATCATTCCTCGAATCTGCGCGGACAACACTATGCCCAAGATTGTGGCGATCCACGCTCCGCGCGAGAATGTCATAAGTAGCGCGGCTGTGTTCAGTATGATTATCGCATAGTAGAAATATTTTGTTTTGAGGTCTTTCTGGGCCAAAGCCAGATTGAAGGTAAAGACCAAGTTCATCGCCAGATAAGAACCTGTTGCGTTGAAATGCCCCAGAGCGCCGAATATTCTCGTGTCTCCTCCGCCGAGTTGAAAATACTGAAGTATCCCCTGTATCGACACGAGGGCGCTGACAATCACAATCGCGTAAATAATCGAGTCCAGCACGCCCCGTTTGTAAACCGCGACGACAATCAGGAAATAAGCGAAGACGAAGAATTCCAGAGTCTGCGCCAGATTGGCGAATCCGCTCGACATGTCTCTGCTGTTTATCATGGACAACACGGTGAGAGCGACGAAAATAAAGATTATTCGATTCAGATGAGTAGAGGGAACGCCGCGCTCACGCCGGAGGTTTGAACGGACGAACATAAGAAAAACAAGAATCACCAAATACATATCGGACAGAGTGAAGAAGAACTTCAAGCCCGGCAGGGTATAGCCGGCAAGCGGGGCTAAGAATATCAGAATTAGGACTGCCAGCTCGAAATTGAGGATGGCGATAAGAGTTAGAAGAGCGCCGCCGGCGTAATATGAGCCGACTACGAATTTTGAAACTTTCAGGCTAGTTTCCGGATCTATGAACCCGAACAAAGAATTAAGAACGACTGAGGCCACGATTATCGCGGCCAAGATGAACGCGTGCCTAGGGGAAACCATGTCGCGGGACTGAGCGTTCATCGATTATTCGCCTGTAGCCTCCGGGCGGGTCGGAGAGCTTGCTTCTTCTCGCTCCAGAGGAAAAGACAGTCTGACATTGACGGATTTGCCTGTGACAAGTTCGCTGACTTCCACTCTCACGCCCGCGTCGCGGAACTCGCCCACCAACTGCCTTATCATATCGACGCAGGCCGCAGCCCTGCCCAAACTCTCCTTGGAGTATCTGTAAGTTTTTCCGCGCGGCTTCTCTAAACCGCGTTTGGCCTTCATATATTCAGGCAGGGAGCTTACCAGTTCGCGCGTCTGCTCCACCGTCAATTTTTCCCGGTAAATCTTTTCTAGGGCCTCCATCTGTTTTTTCTCTCCGACGATCTCGGAGAGGAGCCTCGCGTGTTCGACGGTTATAAGCTTGGAGACGACCGCTTTTTTGACGACTTGGGGAAGCTTGAGCATCCAGAGTTTTGCTTTGACCGAATCGACGTCGCGGCCTATGCGCTCGGCGACGGCTTTTATATCGCCGCCCGCCGCCGCCATCTTGCCGACCGCCTCGGCGGTCTCTACATCGTCGAGCTGCTCGCGCTGGAGGTTCTCTATGAAGGCAATCTCGATCATGTCCTGATCGTCGAGTTGCCTGACAATCGCTGGGATGGTTTTAAGGCCTATCAGCTTGCAGGCGCGAAGCCTGCGCTCTCCGGCGACAAGCTCGT
>JAKQBV010000496.1 GCA_029573925.1 bacterium | reverse complement strand
TTGACGGCGGAGGCGCTTTTCTTTTTCATCATGTAATAAGCGGCGGCGACAGCCGCGACCTTTTCAATATCGTCTTCCGAATCGCAATCAGTGGAGTCTTTTGAATTGTCAGAAAGCTCAGTTTGTTCCGCGCCGACTCCTGAGAAGCGCTCTGAAAGTCTGCCGATAGCGTAAACGAGAGCATATATTAAAACGAAAACAGCGAACACATAAGCAAATCCTATAAGCGATAACTTTAACGCGGCCTCAATCATTCCCTAATCGTTCTCCATAATGTTTTCACATTACGCAACTATCAACATCCGGTATTATAATCATTAACGACATCCGATGTTTTTAAAATTCTTTACGCGATTTCCGCAATCAGTTCTCTCAAAGCGGCCAAATACAGTTTTATATCTTCGATAGTGGTTGCAGGCCCCACCAGAGCCATCTCATGAACAGGCGTCAGAAGAATTCCCCGGTTGGCGCAGTAAACGTGAATCAGTTTTTCCAGCGGGCCTGACAATCCGTCGTTGAATATGTCAACAGAGTTATAAGGAGCGTCGTTGAGCGTATCGGAGCCTTTTCTGGGAGGATCCGGCAAGAACCTGAATTCGACGCGGCAGCCAATTCGCGCCACGTACCATCCCAGTTCGAATTCTTTAATCAGCTCCGCGATTCCGTTTTCCATTTGTTGGGCCAAAGGTATCATTCGGTCGAAGTTTTCGCGAGTCAAAGCATGGGTTAAAGAGGCTTTGATTCCAGCCACCGCCGCAGCGTTGCCGGAGAGAGTGCCGCCGAAGCCGAAAAACATGTGCCACGGTATTCGAGAGGCCAGTTTGCTCGCGATTGCCTCATTGAAACCAAGAACGGCTGCCGGGAATCCCCCCGCGACAGGTTTTCCCAGAACCAAGATATCCGGTTTCAATCCCCATTCGCCCGTCATCCCCGCAGGCCCGCCGCATATACAATGTGTTTCATCTATCAAAAGCAGGGTTCCCGTTCTTTCCGTTATCGCCCGCAAGGCTTCGTGGTATCCCGGATCTGGATAAATTATTCCCACGTTCGTCATGACCGGCTCGGTTATCACGCAAGCTATATCGCGCGGTTCGAGGGCTTTCTCAAGCGCGGCCACGTCGTTGAATTCAACAACCCGGGTGGTCGAAGCCGGATTCGCGACAATCGGCCCCATCGCCCCGGGTATGTGCATCATGTTTCCCATCAGGCTCACGCACAGCGTCTCATCCACGCTGCCGTGATAGCTGAAGTTAAAAGCCAATATCAGTTTTCTGCCGGTCACTTCGCGGGCGGCCTTCAAGGCCATGCGGTTGGCGTCCGATGCTGTCATCAATATCTGCCAGTAGGGAAGACCGAATCTGCGCGTCAGTTCTTCTCCGACCCAAAGACTGTCCTCCGTCGGCAGCATGTGCGTTATTCCCTTTCCGAACTGTTCAGAGAGGGCGGCAGTCACTTCAGGGTGAGCGTGTCCGCACAATGCTCCCGTGTCTCCAAGACATAAATCCACATATTTGTTTCCGTCAACATCCCATAGTGTGGCTCCTTCGGCTTTCTCCACAAACACCGGGAATCCGCCCATCCATATCCTCATCCACGACATCGGGGTTCCACCGACATAACAATTCTTCGCTCTTTCGAACATTTGCTTCGATTTAGGTCTATCGGCGGCGAATTTTTTCTCTTCTCTGGCAAGCAAAGAAATTATTTTTTCTCTGGATATTTGTCCCATCCGGCTTCACCTCGTTTTTTGATTACCCACATTATACACGATATTGTGTTCTAGTTTGTGATTGGACGGCGCATTAAATTCATTAGAGATTTTCATCCGTATAGATAATGGCTATAATTGATTTGGAGGCGAAACCTTATGAAAAAAGCGGTTATTACATATTGCGGGGAATGAAACTATAAGCCCGAAGCCGACCGTGTGTCGGCTGAAATAGAAAACGCGATTGGGATTAAACCAGAGCTTGTAAAAAGCAGAGGCGGAGTTTTTGATGTAAAAATCGACGAAAAATTGATTTTTTCAAAATCTTCCGAGTTTAGATTTCCGAAGCCCGGCGAGATTTCCGAATTGTTGAATAATTAGTAACAGGTTGTTTTCGGCAAGGAGCGGAATATGCTACCAACGTAGTCATTCTTTTCTTGTGTAATTCCCTCAACGATAACCCATATAGCATTGATATAATTGATTTATTTCATTCTTCAATGAATATGTTTTCATCAGGAAAAAAGATATCCGAATCTATTTCTAAAAGCCATGAAAAAGCATGCTGCGGAAGCGGCTTTCAAAGAATCGATGAATATAAAAGGAATGAAGCCTGCGCTTAGCGTGACCGACCATGACGCGGCAAGAAATGTTTTTAAATGAATCGCCCCGAAAAGATGAATGACAGCCAGTCCAGCAGCCATCGCAATACAAACGCGAAGGAATGACGCGCGTTTATCTTCTCTGGTTTTTATAATTGAGCCGACAATGAATTGAGCGGCGACGAATCCGACAATATATCCGCCCGTCGGGCCGAGGAGATATGAGAACCCGCCGCCAGCCGCTGAAAACGCGGGCAATCCGAGAATGCCGATAACAACATATAAAGCTTGCGAAGTAGCGCCGTAAACCGGCCCCAGAGCGGCTCCGCATAGCAGCACGAACATTACCTGCATCGTTATCGGCACGGGGGTGAAAGGCAATGGAATTCTCACGTAAGCGCCGACTGCTGTAAGCAACGCAAAGAAAGCCACTCCGAGAGCGATTCCGGCAACGCTTTTTTTCGGAATATCAATCGCAATGGTTTTTGATGCAAGAATCTGATGTCTTTTCATTTTATACCCTCGCGGTTTGAATTTCTTGATATAGTGACTTCCTCCGCATCCAGCAGGCGCGTTTCTCCCGAAATCATTCGAACAATGAGCCTGCCTTTGGAGTCTATATCCAGCGGGATCGCGGCGTATGACGGCTCGCCGTGAGGAACAACTGTGACTTCTTGCCCTATCGCAGCAGATCGCGCCTGACATTTGTCTAGAACGTCATCTATGCCGTTTTGTTGAATATGGTCGATTGTCTTAATGAAAAAAACGGCCAGCTTTTCACAGGCTTTCCTAACTGGGTATTCCGTGTTAACGATATCCTTAACGGAGATTGCAGCGTTCCTAAGCTCTCCCGGAAGGGAACAAGCTTTGTTGTTAAGATTTATTCCGAAACCGGCAACGGCAAATGGAGAATTGTTTTCAATAACACAACCTTCGACAAGAACGCCGGCAATCTTACGGCCTTCAATAAGGATATCGTTAGGCCATCCGATTCGGACATTCACGTCAGGCCGTCCCAGTTCCACAAAAATGTCAGTCAAAGCTTCGGCTACGGCGACGCCTGCGGCAATTGAAATGGAAGGATCAATTGCGCGAGGAACGTAATCGCCCTGTTCTAGTTGGAATCTGACAATGACCGACATCCACAAACCGCCACGAGGCGAGAACCAGCTTCGTCCTAGCCGGCCCCTTCCTTCCGTCTGTTCGGACGCAATTATCGTCGTTCCATGGTCGGCTCCATTTAAACCGAGCCTTTTTGCTTCCCTATTGGTCGATCCGATGGTGTCGTATTCGATAATATTAGGCATTGTTTTATTTTTTCAAACTTGCTTCCATCAAACCTTTTTTTCCGGGGAAAGCTTTTTCGATGTCCGAGACGACAGCTTTCGCGACTATATCCCCGATTATCGGTATGCCTATTGAAACTTCCCCTTGATCATAGTATCTGCATTTATCGCCGCGCGGCTCGATTCTCGACGTTCCGCAAACTTTGACCAGTTTTTCTTTTCCTATAGTTCTGACGTTCCATTTGCTGTTCATATTCTTGATGTCCCATGTGGAAGTGAGGACGCTTTTTTCTCTGGTTTTCACATCTTTGACGCCCTTGGGGCCTCTACTCGGATCTTCTCTCTCTACAACAAGCGTGACGAAGACATCATCCTTTTTCTCGATTCGAGCTTTAGCGGCCAGCGCGCCGTCGGCCCGCGCCTCTTTCTCCGCCCATTCCGTTGTGGTGACAAGCCCTAAAACATCTTCAGCCGCAGCGTTAATGTCAATGCTGGTTTTGTACGATTTCATCTATTCCTCCATGCGCCGTGATTTCGGCGTCATTTAGATTAACTGTTCCTCGCAGATTTCCAGAAGTATGCCTCCGGTGGATTTCGGATGTATGAAAGCGATTTTTTTATTGTGCGCTCCTATCCGGGGTTTTTCATCGATCATCCTAACTCCTTTTTGAATCAATTCCTCTATTTTCTGCTCGATGTTGTTAACCGCCAACGCAATATGATGAATTCCTTCGCCGCGAGATTCAAGGTACTTCGCCACAGCGCTATCCGGAGAAGTAGGCTCAAGCAATTCCAAATTTGATTCCCCGACTTTGAGGAACGCTGTTTTCACTTTTTGCTCCGCGACCTCTTCTGAACCTTCATATTTCAGCCCAAGCAGTTCGCTGTAAAAGACAAGTTTTTCGTCGATGCTTTTAACGGCTATTCCTATGTGGTCTATCTTTTCCGTACCCATTGTCATTTTTTCAACCTCCAGATTTTTACATTATCACACGAATAATGATTTTTGCACAAGAAAAACATCGCCGGAGTTTGATGGGGGGACAATTCTGGCGGTTGGTGTTGTCTATGATTCATAATAAATCCTATAACAAAACGCAATCTTGACGCTTCGATACCCCACTGCTATATTGGACTTTATGAAAAAGACGACTTTTCAAGAGTTGATATTCAAGTTGCAGAAGTATTGGTCCGATTACGGATGTGTCATCGCCCAGCCATACGACATTGAGGTCGGGGCGGGCACTATGCATCCTTTCACATTTTTGAAATCGCTTGGACCTGACCCATGGAAGGTGGCGTATGTTCAACCGTCCAGAAGGCCCGCAGACGGGCGTTACGGCGAAAATCCCATGCGCCTTCAGCATTATTTCCAATATCAGGTGATTTTGAAGCCTTCGCCGGAGGATTCTCAGGAAATATATCTGAAGAGCTTGGACGCTGTCGGAATACCCATGAAGGAACACGATATCAGATTCGTCGAGGACGATTGGGAATCTCCGACGCTTGGAGCTTGGGGGTTGGGTTGGGAAGTATGGCTGGACGGCAACGAGATAACCCAGTTTACATATTTTCAACAGGTGGGTGGAATCGATCTGTCTTCGGTCAGTCTTGAAATAACTTATGGGCTGGAGAGAATTTGCATGTACATTCAGGGCGTTGACAGCGTCTACGATCTGGAGTGGACCAACGGGCTGACATACGGACAAATTTACTTAGAGAACGAGAAGCAATACTCCAGATACAATTTTGTTGAAGCCTCGGTGGATGGATTATTCAAGACATTTGATTTGTGCGAGGCCGAAGCTTCCCGTTTGACGCAGGCCGGCCTGCCGCTTCCCGCTTACGATCAGGTGCTGAAGTGTTCGCATCTGTTCAACCTGCTTGACGCGAGAAACGCGATCAGCGTGAGCGAGAGGCAGAACATGATAGGTCGAGTCAGAGAAGCGGCCGGGCGTTGTGCAAAGTCTTATCTGGCAAAGATGACGTCCGACGAAACAGCCGCGGAAGGTCTCGTCAAATAAGTCGCGCCGAGACATAGTTTCGGCGTCTCTTCAAGAAATCCACTTTCGAGGAGGAGCCTGCAAGTGAAAGCCCTAATCACAGGGATTACCGGTTTTGCCGGCAGCCACTTGGCGGAACTGCTGCTTGCTCGCAACGTGGAAGTCATTGGCACATCAAGGCCGCGAAGCCCGCTGACGAATCTTTCCGCTGAAACTTTAAGAAACATAAAACTTATCGAATGCGAACTGAGAGACAACGTTGCGGTGCGGCAGACGCTAGCCGCAGTGAAACCCGACCGGATTTTTCATCTGGCGGCCCAGAGTTTTGGTCCCACATCATAGATTTCTCCCGCCGACACGCTGACGAACAATATCATCGGCCAGTTGAATATTTTCGAGTCATTGAAAGATTTGAAGCTTGACAACGTGAAGGTGCAGCTCGCATGTTCAAGCGAAGAATACGGGCTTGTCCATGAGAATGAGCTGCCGATAAAGGAAACCAATCCGTTGCGGCCCCTCAGCCCGTACGCGGTTAGCAAAGTCACTCAGGACATGATGGGTTATCAGTATTACAAAAGCTACGGCACATTGGCGTTCCGCACTCGCGCTTTCAACCACACCGGTCCGAGACGCGGGGAGATATTCGTAACTTCTTCCTTCGCAAAACAGATAGCGTCCATAGAGGCTGGGTTGCAGCCTCAGGTTATCAGCGTTGGCAATCTCGACGCCAGAAGAGATTTTACGGATGTCCGCGACACCGTGAGGGCATACGCCGATATCCTTGAATACGGAGACCCCGGCGACGTCTATAACATCGCCACTAATAAGACGGTAAGAATCGGCGATATGCTGGATATTCTTCTGTCTATGTCATCAGTGAAAGTAAAGGTTGAAACCGACCCCGCAAGATTACGCCCCTCCGATGTTCCTATTCTACTAGGCGATTATTCCAAACTCAACGAGAAAACCGGTTGGAACCCTTCGATACCCTTTGAAAAAACGATGAAAGACCTGCTTGACTACTGGAGAGAGAAAGTTCGGCCATAGCTTATGAAATCGACCCCGACCCGCAACAGCTCGAAAAATATCGTCGACAATAAAATCGAAATATACGACACGACGCTGCGAGATGGCGCTCAGACAGAAGGCGTTTCTTACACTATCGAGGACAAATTAAGAATAGCTGAAAGGCTCGATGCTTTCGGAGTCGATTTCATCGAAGGCGGATTCCCCGGCTCTAACAGAAAAGACAAGGAATTTTTTGTCAGAGCAACGAAAATGGGGCTGAAAAACGCGAAGCTTTCAGCGTTCGGCAGCACGAGAAGGAAGGACGCGACATGCGCCCGCGATGCCGGGATTCAGAGCCTCGTCAAAGCCGAAACTCCGGTAGTCTGCATTGTCGGAAAAAGCTGGGACCTGCACGTTAATCACGTCCTTAGGATTACTCTAAAACAAAATATTGATATGATCGCCGACACCGTAGAGTATCTGAAGAAGCGCGGATTAATAGTGATATTCGACGCAGAGCATTTTTATGACGGATACGTTGAGAACAAGGGTTTTGCGATTGACACAATAAAGGCCGCCTCAGACGCAGGGGCGGACAGGGTCGTTCTTTGCGACACCAATGGCGGTTCAATGTTGAAGCTTGTGGCGGAAGCTACATCGGAAGCGGTTGAGGCCTCCGGAGTTCCGATCGGCATTCACGCGCATAATGACTCAGGGCTGGCAGTGGCTGTTACGCTTGCCGCCGTTGAATCCGGAGCGACGCATGTTCAAGGGACAATTAATGGATTGGGAGAAAGATGCGGGAACGCCAATCTATGCACTGTAATTCCGAATTTGACGCTTAAAATGAATAAGTTTTGCGTCGATGAGAAAAACCTGAAAAAAACAACAGAATTGGCCAATTTCGTAAGCGAGCTAGGCAATCAACCGCTTGGGAACAGGTTGCCTTATGTCGGAAAAAGCGCTTTCGCGCACAAAGCGGGACTGCACATTGACGGAGTGCGAAAAGTAAGGCGCTCCAACGAACATATTTTGCCGGAGTTGACAGGAAATAATACACGCGCACTAGTTTCGGAAATGGCGGGAAAAGCAAATGTCCTCCATGTGGCAGGCCGCTTGGGAATCAATCTTGAAAACAATTCCAAAGCTGTTTCTGAAATACTGGAAGAGCTGAAAGAGCTTGAATATCGCGGATATCAATTTGAAGCCGCCGAAGGTTCTTTCGCCCTGTTGGCCTTGAGAAAACTAGGACGCAACACCAGCTATTTTGAGTTGGGCGGTTTCAGGGTGGTGGTGGACAAAAGAAGAGGAAGAGAAATCTTTTCCGAAGCGACGATAAAGGTTAAAGTGGGTGACCGCGAGGAACTGACTGTTGGAGAAGGGGACGGCCCTGTAAACGCTTTGGACAACGCGCTTAGAAAAGCCATAGAGCCGTTTTATCCATCATTAAAGGAAATGCGCCTGACTGATTATAAAGTCCGGGTGCTCGACGAACGCGATGGAACCGCCGCGGCGGTGCGCGTTCTGATCGCTTCAAGAGACAATAGAGACGTTTGGGGGACTGTCGGAGTAAATGAGAACGTGATTGAAGCATCGTGGAAAGCTCTCGTTGACAGTATTGAATACAAACTCGTCAAAGACGGCGTCACAAGCCGGTCCGTCGGCATATAAACAACAGAATTTTCCATTCTCAGATATTGAAATGGGTCTGCGACATAAAAGTGGGTAAAGATCATGCGGTGGCAAAGCCCCAGTAATCCTCGGTTCGGTTGGAGTGGTGAATGCAGCGCAGGGAGATGATAGCGTTAGCGCCGCGTACAGACCATTCCATGCCCGATTGTTTCA
>JAKQBV010000463.1 GCA_029573925.1 bacterium | reverse complement strand
CAAAACCGGAAAAACCGGAAAATGTTTACCGGCATTCAAACCCGACGCCCAAATCACGAAATCAAAAATCACAATCGCTCAGAGTCTCTTGTTTTCGAGCACCTTTTCAACAGCGTCATATGAAGACAATTTACTGAATGTCAAATATGTTATCATTAATCAGTGAAATCGTTTTCAACCTTTTTGCGGAGGTCGCTTTAATATGAACCTTAGGCGCGCAACAGCCTATGTTATTAAACTGATGGCCTGTGTTGCCGCTACTCTCATATTGTCATCCTGCGGGGGTGGAGGGGGGGAGGCTCTTTGCCGATAACATCTTATGGAGCGATAGACGGATATGTATATGTTCCATACGGCAGCCCGGCGGCAAGGGTGGCGGAAGCTACGCCAACGGGATATAAGCCGGTTTCGGGAGCGATGGCGATAGCGGACATGAACGGAGACAACAAGGTGGACGAGAGCGACCTGCGGTTCGTGCAGTCGCGGCACGGGCATGGGGTGAAGTGGAGCGCGGAGCATGAGAAAGCGGACTTCAACGGGGACGGAGTGGTTGACCTGAACGATCTTCAATATTTCAAGAGGATGTTCAGCAAAACGGCGACGAACAACTGCATAGTGGACACGGACAGATGCCCGGAACAGGCGGCGTTCGACCCGACGCTTCCGGTCAACGAACAGCTTGCCAGAAAATGCTGCCACATCAAGCAAACGGACCCGGAGCGATACATCATCGAGAGCGAAATGGATATGAATGGAGACGGCAGGGTCACCATTCATGACTTAGCGTCAATCAAGCCTTATTACGCGCTGGGCTGGGGCCCGAACGCGAGGCGCGACGTGTTGCGTCACGACCTCTCCAGCCTCCACCGCGCAGACTACGACATGGACGGCAAGGTGACACTGAAAGACTTGAAGTATCTGAAATCGGGACTGACTAGATGCATTGGGTTAAGCACTCCTCCATCACAATGTACCGTGTGCGATGATGATCCGGATCCGAACAGTTATGAGGATTGTGTTCAAGATTAAGAATGGAAAAATTCAAAGAGGATATATGAACATTGTGACAAAACATTGTAAGACAATATTGATTTCAGCGCTGTTAGTAATCGTTCTTATGCCTATAGCCTCCTGCGGTGGCGGAGGGGGTGGCTCGTCGGTATCGCCGACAATCAATTATGGAAACGTGGACGGGTATGTTTATATTCCATACGGAAGTCCGGCGGCGCGGGTGGCGGAAGCTACGCCAACAGGATACAAGCCGGTTGAGGGAGCGATGGCGATGGCGACATGCGGCGTTGCTTCTAAATCGGCAAGCACGAACTCAAGCGGGTACTTCAAAATTCAGACTGTTCCGACAGGGACATGCACAATTCAGATACAGATCGGCGAATATACGACGACTCAGTATCAGGTTAATGTGAGCGCAAACCAGACAACTAGAGTCGGCGATGCGGAAGGGATAAAGATGACGCCTGTGACGCATGGAGCGATAAGGGTGACGGCTAATGTGGCGGGC
>JAKQBV010000426.1 GCA_029573925.1 bacterium | reverse complement strand
GCCCGTCAGGTCTCTCAAGGCCGAAAACTGCGAGATCGTATTCTAAAACCTACCCGCCCCTCCACCCCTTTTCGATGAGGGTTGGGTTACGGTGGGTTGACAGCCTTTATCATAGGTGATATTTCACCAATATGGGTTGGCGCGGCGTGTTGACCGGCGTGATTGCGGGCGGATATAATTTTCGCGTTGTTATGTTCTTTGCGACACAACGTGTTTTCCGGGGGGTTGAACCATGAGAAATTTTGTTTTGAAGTTGCGGTCGGTCAAGGCGTTCGCGGCGCTGGCCGTGGTTGTTTGCGCGGCAATGCTGCCGGGCTGTTCGCGTCAGGAAGCCAAGAGGGAGGCTCCGGCGGTTCTGAAGATGGCGACCACCACGAGCACCGACAATTCCGGGCTTTTAGGCGCGATTCTTCCTGCGTTTGAGAAGGCACACAACGCGAAGGTGGCGGTGATAGCCACTGGCTCCGGCAAAGCGATAAAGCTTGGGGAGAACGGGGACGTTGACATAGTGTTCGCGCACGCGCCTGAGTTGGAGGAGGCCTTCACGGCGTCCGGCTTCGGAGTGAACAGGACTCCGATAATGTATAATTATTTCATATTGCTGGGGCCGGATGAAGACCCTGCGGAGGTCAGAGGCGCGGGGACGGCTTCGGAAGCGTACCGCAGGATAGCCGCCGCGCAAGCCTCGCTGGTCAGCCGGGGCGACGAATCGGGAACCCATCAGAAAGAAAAGGAAATATGGGCGGAGGCCGCAGGCTCGGTTCCCAAGGCGGCGTGGCTGATGGAGACCGGACAAGGCATGGGGCCTTCGCTTCAGATAGCTGATGAAAAGCGCGCTTACATACTGACCGACCGAGGAACGTATCTGGCGTATAAAGAGAAAATTTCGCTGGTTCCCGTGATGGAGTCCGACGAAACGCTTCTCAACCCGTACAGCCTTATAGCGGTGAACCCAGAAAAATATCCCGGCGTGAATTATAATCTGTCGATGGAGCTTATCCGCTGGATGTCCGGAGAAGAGGGCAAAGCGGCGATAGCGAATTTCAAGGCGGGCGGAGAGAGCATGTTTTTCCCCGGCGAAGTGGAGAAAAGCGACTGATGGGATACATGGGCGCCTCGCTTTCCGAGGCGGTCAATCTTATAGCGTCGGCGGACCCCGAAGTGATGTCGGCGGTGTGGACGTCGCTGTACACATCTTTCGCGGCGACAGCGATGGCGGCGGTCGTCGGGATCCCCGCCGGGCTTGCGGTGGCCTCATACAAATTCCCCGGCCGCGGGGCCGCGACAACCCTCCTGAACACTCTGATGGCGATGCCCACGGTGGTTGTCGGGCTGCTAGGCTATGCATTGCTGACGCGCAACGGGCCAATGGGCGTTTACGAGCTGCTGTACACCCCCTCGGCAATGATATTGGGACAGTTCGTCCTCGTGCTTCCTCTGACGGTCACGCTGTCGATGTCTGCGGCGCGAAGCATGGGCCGACGCGCGGCGGAGACGGCTCTTACTCTGGGCGCGACGCGCGCGCGCGCCGCCGCCACCGTCGTCCTTGAAGGCAGGTTCGCCTTCATGACCGCCGTAGCCGCCGCTTTCGGGCGCGCTGTCGGCGAGGTTGGCGTGGCGATGATGCTCGGCGGCAACATCCGCGGAGCCACCCGCACCATGACCACTGCGATAGCCCTCGAAACAAGCAAGGGCGAGTTCGCCGTCGCTCTGGCGCTTGGCATAGTGCTGATGGCGGTCGCCCTCGCGGCGAATATAGCGATTCGAGCTCTGCAGTCGCGCGCGGGGGAGGCGACATGATGGCTCAAACCCGCCCCGCTTTCCGACTCGAAAACTTCGCCGCCGGGTATGACGGCCGCCCGGTCGTAGAGATAGATTCGCTCGATATCCCCAAAGGGGGCCGGGTCGCCCTGCTCGGCGCGAACGGCGCGGGCAAAACGACTCTGCTTCGAGCTCTCAACGGGTTTGTCAAACCCCTCCGGGGCCGCGTCTTCTTCGACGACGCTCCTATGGACTCTCCGTCGGCGGTGAGCGCGGCCCGCAGACGGATGACATACATCTCCCAGACGCCATTTCTGTTCAACTGCTCGGCCAGAGCGAATGTGGCCTACGGGCTGAGGGCGAGAGGCGTTCCGGCGCGCGAGGCGCTTGAAAGCGCAGACGCGCTGCTCGAACGCGCCGGACTTTCGAAACTGGCCCGGCGCAACGCCCGCTCCCTGTCCGGCGGAGAGGCCCAGCTTACAGCTCTAACCCGAGCCCTTATCATCAAACCAGAAGCGCTTCTTCTCGACGAGCCGACAGGCAATGTGGATGCCGCAAACACGGAAATGATTGAAGCCCTCATCCTAGACGCCTCGAAATCTCAGGGGACGACCATCGTTTTCTCGACTCACAACGTCGAGCAAGCCCGCCGACTCGCCGACTCCGCCGTCTCCATCAACCTCGGCTCCGCCTCCGCTCATTCCTTATAACTCAAAACGACAAATCAGTTTCCCGCATTTTCACCTTCGCGGGTTGAAACCTTGCGCGTCATATCTCGCGGGCTGCCTCAGAAATTTCTTATGTCGATTTCGGGTTTTATTGAAAAAGTTTGGAGATTATACTATTCGGGATGTCCGGAAGGCGGGACGGATTCCGGACGAAGCGGCGGACATGGCGGCGATAAAAGGAGATGTCACAAGCGGCGGCATCTGGAGGCACATCGTAACGATGAGCCTGCCGGTGATGCTGGGCATGGGTTTGCAGAACCTGTACACGGTGGTCGACCTTTTCTGGGTCGGCAGGCTGGGGATGGGAGCGGTCGCGGCGATTACGATAGCCGGCACGCTGTTCTCCTTTTTCTTTTCGCTAGGTCAAGCCATAGGAACAGGATCGCTGGCGATTGTGTCGCGGGCGTTCGGACGCCGCAACTTCGAGCATGCCGCGCATACAGTGCGCAACACGCTGTTTGTGGGCGCGGCAGTGGGTCTGTTTTTCGGCGGCGCGTCTTTCTTCTTCGCCGAACCCATAATTACGGCGCTCGGAGGCAGCGGCGAGGTGGTCGATCTAGGAGCCGCCTATCTGCGCCCTTACGCTTTCGGGTTCGCTTTTCAGATAGTCTCCCTCGCTCTCGGCTTCGCTCTGCGCGGCAGCGGGGACATGAAGGCTCCAACGTATTCGTTGATGATAGCCACGCTGATAAACATTGCTTTGGACCCGCTGATGATATACGGCTGGGGACCGATACCGGCGATGGGAGTCGCTGGGGCCGGGCTGGCGACCATGATCTCGACGCTGTTTTCGGCGGTCTACGTCGTGGCGGTTGTTTCCACCGGGAAATCAAACCTGCATGTTCCGCTTTCGACCGGTTTCAAACCGGACTGGCCGCTGATAAAGGAAGTGTTCAAGATAGGCGCGCCGTCAGGAGCGCAATTCATGCTGTTGAGCTTCAGCTTCATGGTGATTATCTGGATAGTTGCCGACAAGGGGGCCGGGCCGGTGGCGGCGGCGGGCATAGGATGGCGGCTGATGCACATGTCTCTGGCTCCCGTCATCGGCATTGGAACCGCAGTCGCCACCCTAGTCGGACAAAACTTGGGCGTCGAAAAGGTTTCCCGCGCCTCTTCTTCAGTGAAAAAAGGCATTTTGGCTTCGGTGTTGTGCGCGGGCGTCATCTCCGTCACGTTCGCGGCGTTCCCGGACTTCTTCATAGGGTTCTTTTCCGATTCGAGAGAGGTAGTCGCTCTCGGTCGGGAGGTGATGCGCGCGATGGCTTTCAACGGCGTTGTGCTCGGCGTGGTCATCGTGCTCAACAGCGCTTTCGGCGGCGCGGGCGACAACGTGCCCTCCATGATAGGCGCTTCCGTCCGCTCCTTCTTCAGCGTCGGGCTTGCGTTCCTTCTGCCCGCTGTCACTCCATTCGGCCTTACCGCAGTTTGGGCCAGCATCCCCATAGCGTCTTTCGCCAACATGCTGATTCTCCTTCGCATTTACCGCAAAGGCTCGTGGAAAACCCGCATGAAAAAACGCGAAGAAGCATATTGCGCGTCTGGCTCCGCTGTCGCGGGACCGTGCTCTCTGCCACCCCCGGACTGATTTCAGCCGCTTTTATTGAACATGTATGGCAATTGAAAAATGGCGCGCGGCGGCGGCATTGACCTGCCGTTTATATAGACTGTTCGTTAAGATAATTTTTCTGCGACAACCGAAGATAAAAGAGACATTGTTTCTGCGGCGACGTTGGAGCAGAGATATGCTGAGCCGCAATCGGGCGTCGCCGAGGAGGCGGGGCGGTCACGGAGTATTCCTAGAAGGGCGCGGTAGACAGCTTCATCGTCTGAGGGGGCCGCCACCGTTCCGCCCAGTTCGCGCGTCACTCTCTCGCACGCGCCCGGAGGGGTGATTGCGAAGATGTGCCGCCCGCTTCCGAGGTAATCCACTATTTTCGACGGAAAAAACACGGAGAAGCGCGCCGGAGCGTCAATTGCCAGAAGGCAATGGGCGGTCTTCATCAGGCGCAGGCTTTCAGCGTAACTGACATTGCCGTGAAAAGAGATGGCGCGCTTCGCGACGGGATATTTGTCGATTAAGTTCTTCAGGCGGGTTTCAATGTAGCCGTAGAATTCGAAGCGGACGCCGGCGAGAGCGGCGGGGTCGGAGGCGGCGGCTCGCTCGACCGCCTTGTAAAACGGTTCCGGCGTCCTAAGAGTGTACAGCCCGCCCAGCATCCGCATGACGTATTCTCCGTCCGGCGGGTCTCCGGGGGGATAGGCGGCGGGGTCGAAGCAGTGCGGCAGAAAGCGCGCTTTGCGCCGCAGTTCCTTCGGGTATTTTTTCATGACGAGGTCGATGGTTTCGGGAGACGTGAAAACTACGGCGTCGGCGAGTTCGACGACACGGCGTTCGAGCCGTCTGTTGATGAAGGCGGTGGCTGGGTTGTCGCGCCTGTAAGGGTTGTCAGCCCACGGGTCGCTGAAATGGGCTATCCACGGGATGCGGGCGTATTTTTTCACGGGCGGGCCGATGAGGTGTCCGGACATCGGAGCGCCGAAAGTTATGAGGACGTCCGGGTTTAGCGTTCCGCGAGAGAGGCGTTCGAGGATGTGGTCGCGGGCTTTGTCCGCCCACGGGCGTTGAGGGTCTGGCGCGTGCGCCCACGAGATTTTGAGCCGGTATCCCGCGTAGTCGAGCCTTCTTGATAGCAGCGGCCTGCCGTGTGAAATTCTTATGATTTCAGCGAGCCGCTCGTCGATGCCGGGGGCTACCGTCGGGTCGGGCGTCCCTTCAAGATTGTCCGCGCACACCACCGCGACATCGGCAGGAAGCTCCGCAAGAACGCGCGACACCTGCGACGCTCGCGGCGAAGCGTCGGGCGGAAACGAATAGCTTGCGGCCAGAATGTTCATCGCGTCATCCGCCGGCGGCCCGGCTGCCGAAATCTTATTTTTCCGCCTCGTGGCAGTACGGCGACGAAATCATGTATCTGGGAATCTCGAACACGTAGCAGGCGGTCTCGCCGGGCCGGAGCGTGTCGCCGAACGACAACTCAAATGTCGAGTATCCTTTCGCGGCCTTGCCGCGCTTTTCCAGAATCGTCGGCGCGGCGGTGGCGGTCTCCACGCCGTTCTTATATACGACCAGCGAGGGCTGAACTCCGGCCACGTTCTTAATCGCCACGCCGCCCTTCACTGCGAACGACGAGCCGGGAGCGGCAGCAGGCTTGAACGACGGCCTCGCGCTGATGAACAGCAGCTTCGCGTTGAAACCGGCTACGGTGTGTCCGGCGAGCATGCCCGCCTTGAGGGATTCCCGCGAAAACTCGTCGGCGAGGACATGGGTGTAAAAATCGGCGAAATGCGCCTGCGCCAGCACGTGCATGTCTATTCCGGATGTGACGAACAGCTTTTTGCCGCCTTTCAGCGCGGCCAGATAGGCGTCTCTCGTCATCGCGTATGACGAGCCGTCGGCATATCCCGTCCCGATGTTGTTGAACATCTCGATGCCGTAGAATTTATTGGCAAGCGCCGACCATTGCGGGCATGTCCACGGGTGGTTCCACCAGTAATAGGCTCCCTCCTCGTCGAGTTTCGCAAGAAAAGCGTCAAGCTCTTTCGAGTCGAACTGTCTGTCTCGGACAAGTATGTCGTCCGTGTCGCCGACGGCGTTCAGATGGCACATCAGCCAGCCTTCTTGATCCTCTTCCCTTACTACGCTCGCGGAGACTTCGCGCCCGCCGACAGCCAAGAATTCCGAATCCGTCAGTTCATTCGCGAGCCGCCTGATTTCAGGGAACGGGAGCTGGGCTCTCGTGTGGGGAGTGAAGATTACTCCTGAGTATTTGTTCGCCTGAAGGTATTCCTTCGTCTCGCTCGGCGCGTGGCTTCCGTCGTCGCCTTCGAGGTTGGTGTGAGTGTGAGACCATATCGGTATAATCACAAATCCGTCTTTTTTCTCCTGAGAGCGGGCGGATCCCGCCCCGAACATCGCTATCGCCAACGCCGCAATCGCCGCCAGTTTCCTCATCGCCATGTCTTCTTTTTCCTTTCAGGTTTCAAACCGCTTTTAAATATATGAAAACTTCGAGACAAAACAAACACGCGGGCGGCAAAAACGCGCAACCGGACGCCGCCGGACGCGGCGCGCTCAATCCGCGAATTTTGATTTTATGATATTCTCCACCCGCGAAGCCTCGGCGTCGCAACGCGCGTCGTCCCAGCCGAGCGAGGGAGCCATAATCTTCGCCAGAGCGACAAGCTCCGCGCGGGAACGTTTGCCGAACAGCAATGCATCCGTTCGCCGCAGGAGCGCGTCGTCAAGATGCTCCGCGCATTCCGATTCCGCAGCGAACTTCAACTGCGCCGCCACGTCCTCCGAGCCGGGAACAAGTTTCTCCTTCATCCCGGGCGCGTCCAGCAGGGAGGCGACCTTTTCCCATTCGGTCCCGTATTGAGTGGAGAGATGGGCCACTAGCTCCGCGGTGAGTTCGGGGTGGCGCGCGAGGGCGTCCTTCTTGTAGTCGGCCACGTTCGCGTCAGGAGCGTTAACCAGCCGGGTAGCGGCTGTCTTGCACGGCGCGGCGGCCTTGCCCAGCTTGCCGAACACGGCGTCCGTCACCTGCGCCGCGAGGAACCGGGATGTGGTGTACTTCCCTCCGAGCGCGGACAGCAGGTTGTTTGCAAGGCCCTCGCGAGCATGGTCTATCACCTCGTGTTTGCGGGATGCGTCGTAGCTGTCCTCCACCGCTCCGTCGGGGTCGGCCAGAGGTCGCAGCCCGCCGTAAGTCATTATCACGTCGTCCGGAGTCAGATTCAGAGACGGCATGCAGCCGTTTATCTCCGCCGTGAAATCCTCGATGTCCTTCATCGTGACGGTGAGCTTGTCCGGGTCGCCTTTGAACGGCGTGTCGGTGGTGCCGGCGATGGTAAGGCCCCGCCACGGCATAAGGAAAACGTGGCGCCGGGTCTTGGTTATCATCGCGATAGCCGCCGACGGATGCAGTTGCGGAATGACTATATGAATGCCTTTCGAGCGGGCGATGCGGGTTTTCGATTCGCCGCCGGACACCATGCCGAGCAGCCTGTCCGCCCAGCAGCCGGATGCGTTCAGGTAGCAGCTCGCCTGAATCTCGATGGTTTCGCCGCCTATCTCGTCGCGCGCGACCGCCGCCTGAATCGTCCCGCCGCTCATCTTGAAGGATTCGACAGCCAGCCAGTTGGCGAGCGTCGCGCCCGCCGCCGCCGCCGACTTCACGAAGCTCAGCGTCAGCCGCTCGGACGATATCATCTGGCAATCATAGTAATGGAACCCTCCGGAAAGACCCTCGCCGGGGACTCGCGGAAACATCTTCGTCAACTCGGCCTTGGCCATGCCCCGGTGGCTGGGAATCCTCTTGTCAGGGTCCGCCAGCCGCCCCTTGTCGTATCCGAGCATGTCGTAAAGCGTCATTCCGGCCTTCAGCATCAGAGTGTCTTTCATGCCGTAATTTGGGATGACGAACGGCAACGGAGACACGAGGTGCGGGGCGATAAACTCCATTATGCGCCGCTCCTTGAGGCTTTCTCGCACTATGCCCAACTCGAAGTTCTTCAGGTAGCGCAGGCCGCCGTGTATCAGCTTCGATGTGGCCGAGGATGTGGCCGCCCCGAAGTCGCCTTTGTCGATAAGGGCGACGGACAGCCCGCGCATCGACGCGTCCCATGCGACGCACGCCCCCGTTATCCCTCCCCCTATCACAAGCAGGTCGAACTTCTCCGTTCCAAGTCGTTTCAGGTCTCTTATCATGGTTGCGCTCTCCGTGTCTGCGGCTTCGCGCGACTCGCGCGCTGTTTCGCCGCCGGGCGGCTTAAGAAGGACGGAAATCATCCGCCGTTCCGCTTCGGTAATTATACAGCAGCGGGCGCAATGCCGGAACATCTGAGCGAGGTTTGCCCCGCGAGCGGGTTCGTGATAAACTGGCGCTAACCTGATACCATGATAAAGGCTATCTCTCCCGGTAGTGTGATACAGTTGTATCAAACGAGAGAGAAAGGAGAGATAGCGATGAAGAAGTACATCGGTGCTGATGTACACACAAAGAATACCATGTATTGCGTGAAAG
>JAKQBV010000400.1 GCA_029573925.1 bacterium | reverse complement strand
ACGCCGGGCGTCAAAAAACGTCCGCCGGAACCGTCTCCCCGCCCTTCCGGCCCGCGCCCGACTTGACAGAAGCACCTTTATCCGACTTTGCCGTATCCCGCGCCCGCAGGAAAACGCAGCTTGTACGTCCTATCCCTTGATGCTCGATTTCGAGTTCGATCTCGTCCGACAACTTGTAGCCGTCAGGTCCGAAAAATTTGATGCCGTTATCCTGAAAGGAATTATGCGACGCGGAAATCATCACGCCCAGATCGGCACGAAGCGAGCGCGTGAGCATGGCGACCGCCGGCGTCGGCAGCGGCCCGAAGAGAAACACATCCATGCCCATCGAGGTAAAACCGGCGGTCAGCGCAGGCTCCAGCATATAGCCTGACAGGCGGGTGTCTTTGCCGATGACGACGCGGTGGCGATGGTCACCGCGACGGAAGACGCGGCCTGCCGCCATACCGACGCGCAAAGCGGTTTCCGCCGTCATCGCGCCTTCATTGGCGGTGCCGCGAATACCATCTGTGCCGAAATACTTACGCGCCATCTCTAACCGGTTTTCTGTGTGAACGAAATTCAGGGGAATATAGAGATTTATCGTGAATGCGCAGCTAACGAATTCTTGCGGTTTCTTTCAGCGCCGCAAGCACTTTGAGCCCATCCGTTAACGGCGCGGGCTCGTGCGTGCGAATGAAGTCAACGCCCGCAAGAGCAATGCTCAGTTCCGCCGCCAAAGTCGCCGCCCCCGCCTCGTTTGCGCCACGATTTGTTAACGACCGCAAAAAAGATTTGCGCGAAACAGAAATGAGAACGGGCAGACCGAAGCCGGCCTTGATCTCGCCGAAGCGTGCCAAAACGGCAAGCGAGGTCTCGGGCGCGCTACCCAGAAAAAACCCCATGCCGGGATCAAGAATGAGGCGGTCACGCGCGATGCCCGCGCGCTCAAGTGCCGCGATACGGGCCTCGAAGAAGTGCGAAATGTGATCCATGATGTCGCCCGGCGGCGCGGCGCGGCGGTCCGCCTGCCCGTCCTGTATCGCGTGCATGACGATGAGCTTCGCGTCGCTTGCCCCGAGCGCCGGATAGAGTGCTGATTCAGGGAAGCCGCGAATATCATTGAGATACGGCACGCCACGCGAAAGCGCATAGGCCTGTGTTTCGGGCTGATAGCTGTCGAGCGAAACAGAAATATGCTCCGCCATCAGCGCATCGAGCACCGGCGCAATCCGCGCGATCTCGTCGACGGCGCTCACCGGCGCGGCGTCGGGGTTCGACGAGGCAGGACCCAGATCAATCACATCGGCTCCGTCGGCAACGAGCTTGCGCGCATGAGCAATCGCGGCATCCGGCGCAAGATATTTGCCACCGTCGGAAAAACTGTCCGAGGTGATATTGACGATCCCGAAAACAAGTGGTGTTTGGTTCATAGAGACTTTTAACACGGGCCGCAGGGCAAACATATGGCACCTGTCGAGCAACTGCGACGAGGAAGCGATCAACCGGCCCGAAGAGCTGATCACCGACCGTTCAAGGCCGCCTCGTACACATCCGACCCTCACTTTTTTCTCCGTGCAGGCGCGCCCGCGCCCGCACGCCCGAGAGGTTTAGCCTCTCCTGCTTGAAAACGTTGGTTATCCTACGTCTTGGGGTGCCCGCTGTCAACTCTCGGGCTCGAAAAACGGGCGCCGGACCCGCCCGAGCCCCTTCAGCCACGTCCGCTACTTGTGACAGAAGCGCCTTTATCCGACTTTGCCGTATCCCGCGCCCGCAGGAAAACGCAGCTTGTATGTCCTATCCGTCCGCTGCGGCCTGAAGATCTTGGAGCGACACTTCCGGCGCGTCATGGAGGGGCGAGGCGTCATCGTTCATTTGAAGCTGTCCTTTCCACTGAGGTGTCGGGCCGGGGCCGGGTTTGCCAGAATGCGGCGACTTGCGACCGGCGACGCGCGGACAAACTTCCTTGCCCGTTGTGACTGCATTTTCTTTGAGTGATTTGGCGGCGGACAGTGGGTTCTGTCCCACGTCGAATTGCGAGGATGAAGAAGCGCGACACTGATGTTGCTTTGAACACGTCGCCCTTTCTCTAAGCTGAATGCTCTATTGAGCCAAGATGATGCAGGTGGCGGATTCCGCGAGTTTGACGGATTCTTCAAACGCCATTTTATTTTTGAGGGCAGGCAAGTGACTGTTCTCCGCAAGTGAGTCCAGCAAGGGCAGAACGTAAGCTGATTTAATAGCGTAATTTACATTTTGAGGAAGCGAACCTGTTAACTTAACTGTGGTAAGGTCGTTTAGCCTGGCGTTGACCACTCCTATAACGTAGCCGTCTTTGTTTATGAGGGGACCGCCAGAATTGCCGGGCTGCACGGCAACACTTATCTGGAAACTAGACGGATCGTCCTGAACGCCGTTTAATCCACTGATAACACCTTTGGTGAGTTTTGGGGATGCGCCTTGAAAAGAGATATTCGGAAATCCTATTGTGAACACCTCGCTGCCTAATTTAGTGCCAGTGCTTGAAAAAATCTGAAGGGCAGAAAAAAAACCTTCTGTTTTGAGCAATGCGACGTCCAGCTTATCATTAACGCTGACAACATTTGCTACGTAATTGGATGCCATCCATTGTATGGTGACACGATGCTTTTGGGAAATGACATGAGCGGCTGTAAGGAGGTAACCATTTGTGGTTATAAAAAAACCGGTGCCTACTGTAGGCGCATCGTAAAGAGCCGGATAGTTGTTAGCCGCAGAACCGCTAGTGTTGTCTTCAATGTCGCGTAATATTTTGGCCGCTAATTTTTGACCCTCTTGTATCATTTTTGGGGTCATTTCGCGTCGTTTTATGTCCCGTAATTCTTTCGAATCAAAATCTCCATCTACAGACGCTAAACTGTACCAAGCGTATGCGTAAACGTCGTTTTGCGGGACTCCTTCACCTTCATCGTAACATATGCCAAGCAGTAGTCTTGCTGTTTTGTTCCCGGCCAATGCGGCTTTCTGATACCATTTTACAGCCTCCGGGATGTCCTTCTCAACGTATGCTTGACCGTAGTAATAGCATCTGCCGAGATTTAGCATTCCTTCATGGCTACCTTGCTCAGCGACTTGGCGGAACCATTCGGCCCCCAGCATTTTCAGCGTATTTTTGTCGTACAATGCTAAACTGAACCAACGGGCGGCTTCTTCACGGTCTTGTATGATTCCCAAACCGTACAAGTAACATCTGCCGATTGACAACATTGCGTTTGGGTTCCCTTTTTCTGCGGCTGAAAGGTACCATCTGACGGCCTCACTGTAATTTTGCGTTGCCCCTTTACCAGTGAAGTAACAATCTGCCAATGCGTGCATTGCAATGGGGAGCCCTTTTTCGGCCGCTAAGGTCAAGAGCCGAAAAGCTTCGGCATAATTTTGCCTAACTACTTTTCCTCCCTGATACAATTCAGCAAGATGTGTCATCGCCGCTGCATCACCTTTTTCGGCGGCTTTCTTATACCAATAAACAGCCAATTCAGGGTTTTGCGAATCTGCGTCTCCCAACACATAATAAATAAGTGCTAAACGAAACATGGCGTCGGCGTCGCCGGCAGTCGCCCTTTTGAGAAACCATTCTTTCGTTTCCGCACGTTCCGCGGTGCTCATCTTGTTGAAGGACACTATTAGGCTTTTGACCGCGTTGGTGTCGCCAGCTTCAGCTTTTTTTAAGAGATCTGCGGTAACGTTATTCGTCACTTGTGCGAAGAGGCCATTGCAAGGCATAAAATGTATCATGACGAAACAGTAAGTAACTCTGATGAAACGGTATTTGTCAAAAAGTCGCATAAGTAGGTCTTTTTTAAAAACTAAGGGTTATATGGATACGCCGTGTACTTGAAGCTTTGTGGTACAAGAACGAGTCGGCTCACCGTCGGTGCCCTTCTGCTCTTTGCGTGACATGCGGATCTGCTCGTCACAAAGCTTTATCAGGTGTTTGATAGCAGGCACAATCACAATTATCGCCACAATGAGCGGGATATACCCCCAGAGATAGCGGCGCGCAAACATATAGCCGCTGGCCAAGGCCATGATGAGCGTTGCGATCAGCAAGGCCAAGGAAAAAGTCATAATGACTTTCAGCCTGCGGTTGAGCGCCTTTTCCTTCATGAAGTCGCCTGCTGTACCGATGAATTTTGCCATGGTTTCCTTTTGGATTAGGGGTTTATTGGGTTTGCCTGTCTTGAGATGCAGCGGTGCGCATGGCCGAATTTATTCCGGTGACGGCATCGTTCATGACCTGCTGCATGAGATAGGCGTATCCGCGCACATCGTGTCCCCAGTTATAATAAAGACCTTGAGTAGTCGATTGCTCCAGATCGTAACTTTTTTCCCACATGATCTTTCTCGTTTTTGCTTCCTTGAATTGGAGCGCGAGCGTTAAATAATTGTGCGAACGCCCTGCGGGAAATCCAATAAACCAAAGATCAGGGCCGAATAACGACAAGCCGTATGTCCACATAGAACCCGTATAGCGGGACGACAACAATTGGCCTTCAAGGATATAGTCGGCTTTATCTTTCTCTCCGCCGAAGGTGAAGAACGCGTCCGAAAAAAGGCCGGATCGGCGCAGGCTATAGGCGGCGGCTTTCGGCAGGTCTTCGGAGGGGGTGAAGTCGAACGCCGCCACGGATAAAAAAGCCCGGGCGGCGTCTGGCCTCTCGTAATCGACCCAGCCGAACGGCATGAGCGGAATGAGGTAAAGAAACATTGTGCCCGACTGATTCGAGTCGTTTCGCTGATCGTCGAAGGGCGGAACCGCCACTTTTTTTTCGGTCGCGTGCGAGGTCGACAACTGGACCAGGGTGGAGTTGTTCGCCGGGTAGACGAATTTGGCGGTGGTCCCGCAACCGGCTGTGAGCAATACGACAAGCAGGCCAACTTGAACTGTGAGTTTCATGGTTTTCATTTCCTTGTTTGATTGTTATTTTTACAACGGACCTGATGACGGGGTGTAGAGCTGAATCAGTTGGAGCGGGGTGAGGGTGATGCCGATCTCGTTCTGGATGAGGAGGTCGACGAGCTGCTCGCCGTCCATCAGGCCGACGGGGGTGGCGTTGGCGCGGGTAGCCTCTTCCCTCGCGCCTTTGCTGAAATCGCTGGTGGTGATTATTAAACCCTGCTCGTGGGTGCCGAGGCTGCCGCGCACCTGCTGGATGACCGGCGCTTGGACGTTGCTCTTCCAACGTTTGACCTGCACGGCCAAGCGCGTGCGGATTACATCGCCGACAACCGTGCACATCCGACCCTCCGTTTTTCTCCGTGCTGGCGCGCCCGCGCCCGCACGTCCTTCCGGCTTTCACTCTCCGACCGGAAAACGGTCCCATCATACGCCTTACGGTGCCCGCCGTCAACGCCGGGCGTCAAAAAACGTCCGCCGGAACCGTCTCCCCGCCCTTCCGGCCCGCGCCCGACTTGACAGAAGCACC
>JAKQBV010000403.1 GCA_029573925.1 bacterium | reverse complement strand
AAAAAGCCGCGACCAGCCTCGTTTCGGCGTTTTACGAAGCGTTTTGGGGCAAAAACACTTCAGAATTACGCAACACAATGACATTCAGCAACCCTGACTTCCCTTGCCGTATTCAAACCCCTTCTTTTTCAACAGCCTGTCCCGGCCTGACCCCAGATCGTGCGCACCTGACCTTGGTTTCCTAGGTGCGAGTTTTAGGATCGACGCAAAGAGCGAAATCAGGAGAATATGACGGCTAAGAAAAGATCGCTCTTTTTGCAATTTCAGAAATAATGTTAACAGTAATATTTCTGAATGCGGATGTGAACTCATTGCCAGCTTTGCTCAACAAACTGCGGATATTATTTGCAACAAGTTCTGTATTGGGGTTGTCACTGATGATGTTGTTTAGATTATTCGCTAAATAAACCTTTTCTATATTGTCCAGTTCATTTGCTGAATCAATAAGATTCTTTGCCGCTTCCAAAGCCAATGAAGTCCAAGGATAAGCTTTGCCGCAGTTCTCACAAAAAGCAGGTAGAGGCAAGTACTCATCACTATCACGGTCACTTATTTGATATGTGCCTTTAACCATTATCTCTTTGTTGCAACCATCACATCTATTAAATACTTTCGCTCCGCAACTTTGGCAAAAATTAGCCTGTTGAATTTCCGAGGGATTAGAACCTATGACTCGATGGCCATTTTTGCATATCGCTCCGGGGATAGAAAAATATTCCATATAGCCCTCACAATAATTACTACTCAGAGCGGTAAATAAATTGCATTATTCGACAACCTATTGCCTACACGGTGGTCGCCATATGTGTAACCTATTTCATGCTCCCCGTAGTGATTTGATATTTATTATCCGATATTCCCGATATCAAGTCTTGAAACTGTCTTCAACTGACCATAAGCCTCCGAAAATCGGGTGCCACTACCTGTCAGGTTGTATGAATGCCAATTACTAACGTCCATTCTACTATAAAACCTCGCGAAAATCGTATGGCAAGCAGAAAAAAAGCTACAAAGCGCAGTTGTCCTTTAAATATCACTGTAGTTATGGGGTTTGCTGATAGGCGAATGAAGCGTCGTGGCAGGTGTGAATAAATGGGTTCCCGTTTTCGCGGGAATGACGGCAAAAGAGAAAAAGGAATGACGTAAAAATGAAATTGCCTTAAAAGAAAGTTAAAGGCGAAAAGAGGATACAGGCATCGCTTGGATGCGCGCTGCCAGTCCCCTTTTTTCGCGATTGGCGAAGCTCCAAAATTACTAACTGAGACAATTCGGGGCGGGGCAACCCCGCCCCTACAGCAAAAACGCGCCTTGCGTTCTTCGGTTTATTCGCTCTGAATAAAAGGGCCCTAATCTTAATTGCGGATTCGGTCTAAAAGAAGCGTATGCGGCAGCCGAGGGAGAGGAGGGCGCGGGCGATTGTGCGGGGCAGGGTGTGTTCGTGGGTCAGGGGTTCGATGGCGAATTTGGCGGCGTCAGGGTATTTCTCTCTGATGTCCAAGAGGGCGTTTAGGGTGGAGACGGGGACGCGCGATGTTGCTGAGCGGGAACATCCGCCCCACGGGCCTTTGGATGCGGGGTCTCCGGTGTGATAGAACGCGGATGGCTGAAAGCCCTCGAAAGAGTGAAGAAGCCCGTGCGCGGGCGAGCCGACGGACACCATCTGCAACGAGAACCGGAGCATCGTGTCGGCAAGGGCGCGGAAATGGTCGTCTCCTGTGGCTTCGCGCAGTTGGAACATCTCAAGGGCGCATTCGGCGGCGGAGTCGTCGAACTCAAGGGCGCCGGGGGCCGGAAGCAGTCCTCCCATCGCGCGGAATCCCGCCGCCGCGAGCGTGGTTCCTTCGTGGAACGGCACGTCTCTCATATAAGTCAACGAATCGACGTATGAAGCGGCGCGTTTGGCTGCGGCGAGAAAGTCGGCGCCGTTGGTTTCGTTTTTCAGGGCAAGGCACATGCGGATGAACGCGCGGGCGTCTGCGGAGGACATCCCGGAGCTTTCAGGCCCCGGAACGATTCTGGCTGTGAACGCCGGGACGAGGGGGGCCGCTAGAGCGAGGGCGGCGTCAATGTATTTGCGGTCGCCGACGGCGGAGCCGAAGAGTGCAAATGCGGCGGCGAGTTCGGCGTCCGCGCGGGCATTCTCCGGGGTTACGCCGACGATGGCGGAGAGTCCGGCAGGGGCTTCGCCTTCTTCGCTCTCCTCCGGCTCCGCCGCCATGAATTTATCGCATATCCTCCGGCAGGTGAACATCCATCTAGGATTAGAGTCCGGCCCCGCCGACGAGTGAAGCTTGACCGCTGACGATACTATCTGCGCGGCGGCGGTCCTCAGCCCGGCGTCGTCTTCCGGACCGGACCATTTTTTCGCGGCGGTCCTGTAGTTGACGTAAGGCAACAGTTCGGGGTCGTCGCCTGACAGGAAGAAGTCCGCAGTGTCGAGGGCGAGGCGTTTGAGGCGGCGGTCGTCGGTTTCTGCGGCGACGCGGCAGAGAGCGCGGGCGGCGTCGATGTTGCCGCCCCGGCCCGCTCCGCGCATGACCGCGCTGACCGGGAACATCGTCTGCCCGACGGATTCGACGAAGCCGACGCAGTCGGTTCTTTCGATGAAGAAGTTTTCGACGAGGTGGCGAGCGCGGGCGCGGGCAATCGCGCCCATGTCAGGTTGCGAGTCTGCGGCGGGCGAAGCTATTTCCCGCGCCGCCTCCAGAACTGTCTCCCAGCCGCCCGCTTCCGGCGGGTTGTACCACAGGTAGAACCTGCGCTCGTAAGTGACCTGTCCGTCGACGTCCCATTCGTCGAACTCGATGCTGTGGCCCCTGATGCCGCTTTTGGCGGGGGTGGCGCCGGGGATGGATATGTTGAATTCGGAATGCTCTTTTGAAATGTGGACGGCAAGGGAGGAAAGTTCCTCGACCGATTCGGCGGGCTGCGCGAAGACGGCGAAAACGCGGTCGGCGGATTGCAGAACGGAGCAGGCCGGGGCGGAAGCGGCTTCTTCGCGGATTGGCCCGGTGGCGGCGGCAAGCGCGGCCAGCCCTCCTCCGGACGCGTACACCACTCCCGGAGCGACCCAAAGCGTAGGCTCCATCTTTGCGAACGCCGTGAACATGACGCGCGCGGAAAACTTGCCTCTCAGGCTCCATCTGCGGGTGACGCACACGAGCGGCTCGTGCAGAGATATAGTGTCGGATATAAGCGTGTCGCCGATGCGGGCTTCGACCCGAAGCCCGTTCACTTCCAAGCTGTCCGCGAACCATGCCATGCCGTCAACGACGCACTGGTAGGGCAGCTCGAAAAGGGGGCGGCCGTCCAGCAGTATGGACAGGAGGTGTTTGTAGGGTTTCGCTTCGAGCAGTTTCATACGGCCTAACGGCGGCTCCAGATTAAATTTTCAGCAGAGGCGCGAGCGCCAGCAGCAGGCGCGCCCGGCGCGGAAAAGGATGAATCACGATCCATTTTCTTGAAGCTAGAGAGGCGAGCGCGCCGAGCGGGCGCGGGTGAGCGATTAGATGCTCCAAACCGGCGCGGCTCATGAAAACGCCCAGAGCGAGCTTGCCGCGAGCGGCCTCCATAGCTTTCACGAGCGACGCCGCGTCTCTCGCCATGTCCCCGGTCAGCTCCGGCCCCGGCCTCAGCGTGTCGGTCGTCGTTATCAAATCCGCTTCTCCGTTTTTAATCCTGACGACGGCTGATGTCCACACATCCTTTCCGTCTAGGACAACAACCATCGCCATGAAGTTTTTCGGCGACAGCAGTTTAAGGATTTTGAGAGCGAAATCCGGGAGCCGAGGCATCGCGGCAAGGATGTCGGGATATATTCTGACGCCGGAGCCGAGTTCGCGCCGCAACGGCTCGCGGAGCGACATAACCTGCTCGAAGAGCGTCTGGTCGATGTTGATTTTCGACTGAGCGCCGGCAAGGAGGCGGGCGGGCGCGTCTCTTTCGACGCACGCCACGAAGTCGACGCCGCATTCGGCGGCAACCGCTTTGAGGTCCCTCGGCGGCCTCTCGCCGTTCATGAAGTCCGAAGGCCCTTTCACGGTGTCAACCGCGTGGATGACCCTGTTTTCGTCGCAGAAGAGAATGAGCGCGCGGCGCTGCTTTGGCCTTTTGGGGGTCAGCGCCTCGACCGCCCTCTCAA
>JAKQBV010000401.1 GCA_029573925.1 bacterium | reverse complement strand
GAATGTGTAGCCGTTTCCATTAACTCTGACTTTGACGTCGATTAAGTCCATGCCAACCGCGTCGGCGATAGCCTTTCTTCGGGCGTCATCAAGAGGCCCCGGAGGCTCTAATACCAATGCCCAGCCTTTATCGTTGTGGCTGTCTGCCGAAATTTGTTTGCCGATCCAGTTGCAGATCATTTGTTAGAGCCGCCATTGGCTTATTAAGCTTATTTTATAACACAGATAAGAAAGCGCATTATTTTAATAAAAAACGAATTGTTTAATAATGTGAGCCAGCTTCGCGCAAGTTTTGACATCCGCTCAAAAGAATATAGATTATATGGATAATATTAAGCGGGCGCGGCATGCGCCGGAAGTCGGACGATAAGCATATCGGGGGTAACGCGCAATGTGCGGGATTATCGGATATATCGGAGAACAGACCGCCGCGGACATAATTTTATCCGGGCTTCAGAAGCTGGAATACAGGGGCTACGATTCGGCGGGAGTGGCGATCGCGTCCGACGGCAAGATTGAGAGAAGGCGCTGCGAAGGGAAACTTGTGAAGCTCGCGAATCTGCTGAGGGATCAGCCCCTTTGCGGGACAACCGGAATCGGTCACACAAGATGGGCCACGCACGGAAGGCCGACGGAGTTTAACGCGCATCCTCATATCGATTGCACTGGCGCTTTGAGCGTCGTTCACAACGGAATAATCGAGAACTACTTGAAGCTCAAGCAGGACTTGATAGCGGGCGGTCACGAATTCAGGTCGCAGACGGACACGGAAGCTCTCGCTCATCTAATCGAAGAGGAAATGAAAATAGACAACGACGTTGAGAAAGCGCTATCGCGCGCTCTTAAAAAAGTGGACGGGGCTTACGCAATCGGAGTCATCCACAAGGACAGTCCCGACATCCTCCTAGCCGCGAGAAAGAGCAGTCCTCTGATACTCGGCATAGGCGACGGCGAGAATTTTATCGCCTCAGACGTGCCCGCAATTCTCCCCTACACGCGAAGCATTATTTATCTGGAAGACGAGGAAATCGCGATAATCAGCCGCGATAAGGCCGTGGTGAAGAATCTCGACGGCGAAACGATAGAAAAGAAGATCGAGCATATCGAATGGAATCCGGTGCTTGCCGAAAAAGGCGGGTTTCCGCACTTCATGCTGAAAGAGATTTTTGAACAGCCGCAGGTAATCAGGAACACGATAGGCGGAAGAACGGACGAAGAAAGCGCGAAGATTTATCTTGAAGAGTTGGGCCTATCGGTGGAGGAGGCGCAGAAACTGAGCGCGATATACATCGTCGCGTGCGGGACAGCGTACTACGCCGGAATGGTCGGAAAGTATATGCTGGAAAAACTCGCCAGAGTGCATGTGGATGTGGATCTGGCGTCGGAGTTCAGATACCGCGCTCCGATGGTTGACGCCAACACGCTGGTTATTGTGATCAGCCAGAGCGGCGAGACGGCAGACACGCTTGCGGCGCTGCGTGAGGCAAAATCGCTGGGCGCGAAAGTTATCGGCATAGTGAATGTGAAAGGCAGTTCGATAGCGAGAGAGGTGGACGGCGCGCTGTATATTCACGCGGGGCCGGAAATCGGCGTGGCATCCACAAAGGCTTACGTGGCCATGCTTATAGCTCTTTTGCTGCTCAGTTTGCAGTTCGGGCGCATGAGAGGGTTAGTCAGCGTCCCCGAAGCGAGACGGCTCATTCACCTGTTGAAGGAATTGCCGAGGAACATCGAGACTGTTCTCTCTGAAGCGGCGGACATGAACTGGATAGCCGACAGATTTTGCGAATGCTCGGATTTCCTTTACCTAGGCAGAGGCATAAATTTTCCGACGGCGATGGAAGGCTCGCTGAAATTGAAGGAAATATCATACATACACGCCGAGGCATACGCGGCGGGCGAGATGAAACACGGGCCTATCGCGCTGATAGATAGAAGGATGCCGGTGGTAGCTATCGCTACGAAAAGCGACACTTATGACAAGATGTTGTCCAATGTGCAGGAAGTTATCGCGCGGGAGGGCATGGTTATCGCCTTAGCCACCACGGGCGATGAACAAATTAAGGAATACACACAGAATGTGATATATGTCCCTGAGACTGAAGAGATACTATCGCCGATAATAAATGTTGTGCCGTTGCAGTTGCTGGCGTACAAGATTGCGATAAACCGCGGGTCGGACGTTGACCAGCCTAGAAATCTGGCAAAATCGGTGACAGTGGAGTAATTCATTAGGGT
>JAKQBV010000387.1 GCA_029573925.1 bacterium | reverse complement strand
CGTTAAGAAACTCGGCCGGAAAATCTCAAAAGATTATGAGGGCAAAGAACTTTTCTGCGTAGGCGTCCTCAAAGGCGCTCTCATGTTCATGACGGACCTCGTGAGAGAAATTTCAGTTCCTGTCTCTTACGACCTTATGGCCACATCCAGCTACGGCGCCGCAACCCAGTCGTCAGGAGTCGTGCGCATCATAAAAGATTTGGACATCCCGATCGAGAGCAAGCACGTCCTCATCGTCGAAGACATCGTGGATTCAGGTTTGACCCTTAATTATCTGATTACCAACTTGCGGACTCGCAACATCGCAAGCCTTAAAGTCTGCACGCTGCTTGACAGGCCTTTCCGAAGAGTGGTCGATGTTCCGGTTGATTACAACGGCTTCGTCATCAATGATGAATTCGTGGTCGGCTACGGCTTGGACTACAATCAAAAATATCGGAACCTGAAAGAAATTTACTCATTTGAATAAAATATCCGCTCCCGCATTGACAGCCGATGCGACTGCGGTTATCATTATCTCGCCGGAAGGTAATTTAAGTGTGTTTGCATAATCGGTTGATTTCAAACCGATAACCGGGCAAACGGCGGCAACTCCCTTTGTTAGGTCAGAACACATTGTAACATAGGCATCAACCCTGTCGGGTTTTAAACCCGTTAAAACACGAGCGACGCAAATCCGATTTCGCTCAATTCAAAGGCAGCCTTGTCATCATCGCCTACTCTCACGTACGCCTGTAGCACAAATCACTCTATGAGGTAATGTCATGGAAGCAGCGGAACTGGAAGCAAAAACAGTCACTGAATTGCACAAACTGGCTGCGGAAGCCGGAATTAAAAGCCCGCAGAAATATCGCAAACAGGAGCTTGTTCAAAAGCTTGTCGAAGAGAAAACGCGTGAAAGCGGCCTGATCTTCGGAGAAGGCATTTTTGAGACCGTCTCGGACGGGTTCGGTTTCCTGCGAAGAAACGGCTATTCCACAAGCCCGGACGACATCTACGTTTCGATCTCGCAATCGAAGAGATTCGGCTTGAGGCCCGGAGACGTTGTCGCAGGCTTGGTTAGACCCCCAAAAGAGAATGAGCGCTATTTCAGCCTCCTTCGCGTTGAAGTAATCAACGGAATGGGGCCTGAAGAATCAAAAATTAGAAGAAATTTCGAAAGCCTTGTTCCCGTTTATCCGTCTCAGAGATTTACGATGGAGTGCGATCCCAAAGACATATCGACAAGAGTTATCGATCTTATCGCCCCCACCGGGCGCGGGCAGCGCGGACTCATCGTAGCCCCTCCCAAGGCCGGCAAAACGATACTCCTCAAGAAAATCGCAAACAGCATAGCCGTCAACCATCCTGAAGTTGTCGTCATGGCTCTGCTTATCGACGAACGGCCTGAAGAAGTCACCGATTTCAAACGCTCCGTCAAAGGCGACGTTATCAGCTCCACTTTCGACGAAAAGCCTGAGAACCACATAGCCGTGTCCGAACTGGTGCTAGAGCGCGCAAAAAGACTGGTGGAGCAAGACCGCGACGTAATCATACTTCTCGACAGCATCACGAGGTTGGCGCGCGCGTACAACCTCACCGTGCCTCCCAGCGGAAGAACCCTCTCCGGCGGCCTCGACCCCAACGCGCTTCACAAACCGAAACGCTTCTTCGGAGCCGCAAGAAAGCTTGAAGGCGGCGGCTCTCTTACAATCATCGCCACCGCCCTCATAGAGACCGGCAGCAGACTCGACGAAGTCATTTTTGAAGAGTTCAAGGGAACCGGCAACATGGAATTGCAACTTTCCAGAACTTTGGCCGACAAGAGAATATTCCCAGCCATCGACATCGTCCGCTCCGGAACCCGGCACGAAGAACTCCTTTACAGCAAAGATGAAATGGAAAAAATCTGGAAACTGCGCCGCGTTATCAACGCGCTCGACGAGCAACAGGCTACCGAACTTGTCATTGACAGGCTCTCGGTTACCCGTAAAAACGAGGAGTTCCTGAATTCGCTGCAATATATCAGCACTTGACGTTCCGCAGAAAATTAGCAACCGGTTATTGAATTTTTCGTTCCCGGTTGCTATCATTTCATGTTTGTGGGATATTTTGAGTATGAAAGAAGGATAATAAGGTGAAAGAGAAAATACACCCGAAGTATTATCAGGCCAAAGTAAGATGCGCCTGCGGACACGAGTACGTAGTCGGTTCCACCAAAGAAGAGCTTCGCGTGGACATCTGCTCCAATTGCCACCCGTTCTTCACCGGCAAGCAGAAATTTGTCGACACAGCGGGCCGCGTTGACAAATACTTCCGCAAATACGGCGACGAAGCGCAGAGCAAATTTAAGAAAAAACTCAAAAAACGCAAACTCACCGAAGAAGAAAAACTCGATCTCGAATCAATCGACATGGCATCCGACGCCGCCGATGACGTTGTCGAGGAATCTCCGGCCGAGCAGCCCGCCGAACCGGTTGCCGCCGCTGAATCGGTTGAAACGGAAAAACAGGAAGCATAGCAGTTTTCAAGCAAACAAGCGCCGCGCCTTTGGCGTGAAAACGCGCAATCTCAAAGCTCCGCCATCAACGGAGCTTTTTGCTTGCATGGGAGTTGCGAACTTTAGCCGCCTGTTTGAATTGCTTTTAAATAATTTAACTGTAGAACCTGAACGCGCAATATTATGACGATAAACCAAGACATGATTCGGAAGCTTGAGACTCTTGAAGCTCGATACAACGAGATTGTCGACACTTTGTCCGAATCGGGCGTTTCAGGCGATCCTGAAAAACTGAAAAAACTCGGCAAGGCATTGAATGAACTCGACGAGCCTGCCCGTTTATTCCGCAAACATAATGAATTGAACATTGAATTAACTCGAAACACAGCCTTGTTCGATTCCGAAACAGACAGAGATATGAAGGCTTTGTACAAGGACGAAACAGACAGAATCAAAACAGACATAATCGAAATGGAAACCGCGATTGTAAAATTCTTCAATCCGTCAGATGAAGAGGAAGATAAACAATTCATAATCGAAATCCGCGCAGGAACAGGCGGAAGCGAAGCCGGGTTGTTCGCAGGAGACCTCTTCCGAATGTACTTGAAATACGCCGAAATCAAAGGCTGGAAATTTGAATCTATAAACGAATCCCCCACCCCGCTCGGCGGATTCAAAGAGGTTATGTTTTCCATGCGCGGGACAGGCGCGCTGGCAAGACTTAGATATGAAAGCGGCGTCCACAGAGTGCAGCGCATCCCGGTAACCGAATCCAGCGGACGCATTCACACCTCCGCGGCGACAGTAGCCGTCCTCATCGAGCCTGACGAAATCGAAGTCGTGATAAATCCTTCAGACCTCAAAGTCGACACCTTCCGCTCGACCGGAGCAGGCGGACAGAGCGTGAACAAAATCGAATCGGCCATCCGAATAACGCACATCCCGACAGGCGTTGTGGTCGAGTGTCAGGATGAGAGAAGCCAGCACCAGAACCGCGCAAAAGCAATGCGCATCCTCAGAGCAAGGATTGTGCAGCAGCTTGAAGACGAGCAAAATGAAAAAATCGCCTCTGAAAGACGCTCCCAAGTCGGCTCAGGCGATAGAAGCGAGAGAATAAGGACATATAACTTTCCGCAGAACAGAGTTACCGACCACAGAGCGAATATCACCGTCTATCAACTCGACACGATTATGGAGGGAATGATGGACGCTCTTCTCGAACCCCTTGTTCGCCACATGCGCGAAGCGGCAATCTCTAACGAATCATAACCTTTCTAATGTGACATTATGAATCTGCTTGAAACCCACAAAAAACTTACAGACTGGTTTGAGAGACATGGAGTCGAATCTTCCAGATTCGCTTCTGAAATAATCATTTCCAGAACCCTCGAAGTTCCGCGCGTCCATATATACGCCGGTTTCGATCGCGTTATGAAAGAATCCGAGCTGGATATCATTCGCGAAAGAGGCAAAAAACTTATTGCCGGAGAACCTATACAACTCATTGTCGGAGACTGTCAATTTCTCTCGCATATTTTCAAAGTGGAACCCGGCGTTTTTATTCCCAGACCAGAAACCGAGCAGTTGGCTCTGATTGCCGCCGAGTCTTTCAATTCTTTCACAGGCGTCGCCAATCGCAAATTTCTAGACTTGTGTTCGGGAACAGGCGTTGTTTCGATTTCATTATTAAAAAGTTTTCCTGAGATGACCGCCGTCGGCGTTGACATTTCTGAAAAGGCGGTCGCGCTCTCAAATCACAACGCCGAAACCCTCGGCGTTTCAGACAGAGTCGCTTATTTTCTAGGCGATATGTTCTCGCCCATTCCATGCGACGAGAAGTTTGCAGCCATTGTTTCGAACCCGCCTTACATACCATCCGGAGACATCGAGTCTTTGGAGCCTATAGTAAAAGATTACGACCCCGCAGCGGCGCTGGACGGCGGAATCGACGGTCTGGATTTCGTCAGAATAATCGCCTCGCAGGGATTGTCTTATCTGTGTCCCGGCGGTTTCATAGCTCTCGAAATCGGCGTCGGTCAAGCTTCCTGCGCTATTGACATTCTGAATCAATCAGGATTCAATAACTGCGAAGCCCGCAAAGATCTAGACGGCATCGAAAGGGTTGTGACGGCATGGGCAAAATAAAAACGCTGATGATTCCGGCGGATGAGTGGCATGACTACGCGCAGGAAGCGTCTGAAATTGTCTTAGACGGCGGGATTATCATTTTTCCTACTGAAACCGTTTACGGTATCGGCTCCCTGCCCCGCCTTGACTGTGTTGAAAAACTAATCGAAATGAAAAACAGGCCCGTCAGAAAACCGATTCAATTATTGATTTCGGATTTCGAAATGCTTGCACGGAATAATGCGATTATTTCTGCGAAAGCAGAAAAACTCGCGAAAACTTTCTGGCCCGGCCCCCTCACTCTCGTTCTGGATGTGGAACCCGGTTCGCTGCCCGAACCTGTGATAAAAGGCGGGAACGTCGGATTCAGGCTCCCCGCTCACGAGCTTTGCCGCGACCTCATTCGAAGATGCGGCGGCTCGCTTGCAGCCACAAGCGCAAACCCTAGCGGGATGCCGGAAGCTCGATCCTGCGCGGAATCCCTCCGCTTTTTCCCCGGAAAAATCAATGTAGCTGTTGATTCAGGCGTTATTCCGGAATCGCTTCCCTCCACCGTCGCCGCCGTTTCACATGACGATGTCGTGATCCTTCGAAAAGGGGCCATCAGCGAAAAATCACTTTTCGAAGCCTTAACTTCTGATTGATAGTCCCCGTTTCAAATTTTTCCATTCATCATTTTTAGCCAGACTATACACAAAAATCTTCGCTCAACTTATAGTATTTCAGTCGAAAGTTATTCTCCGAGGAGCCTTGCGGAGATTTGTAATACGACTTTGTCATCGTATGTTATATAATATTGAACTAAGGTGCGCCGATGGTAACTGATAAAATCAGAGAAATTATATTAGACGCGATTATAAAGCTGGGGTTTGCTTCTGACGCCGTTTCCGGGATTTATGATATTCCGATTGAAACGCCTAAAGTCCGCGAATTCGGCCATTACTCATCGAATGTTCCATTTTCGCTGGCGGCCTCCATCAAGAAACCTCCGTATGACATCGCCGTAGCCTTGGCCGCCTCAATAGATATGTCGATGTTCGAAAAAGTTGAGCCTGCCAGACCCGGATTCATTAACTTCACCCTCAAGCCTGCCGCCCTTCAGGATGTCATAATAGAAATCAATGACAACAAAAACAGCTATGGCCGTTCAGACTATGGGAACGGGCGGAAAGTTCAGGTGGAGTTCGTCAGCGCCAACCCCACCGGCCCTCTTTCAGTCGGTCATGGCAGAATCGCCGTTTACGGCGACACCGTAGCCCGCCTGCTCGACGCGGCGGGTTTCGCTGTTCATAAGGAATTCTATGTGAATGACGCGGGCAATCAGATCAATAACCTTGCATCATCCGTGGAACTGCGCATCAGAGAACTGCTCGGCGAACCGGTGGACCCGGAGCAGTTGGGATACAAAGGCGAGTACCTTATAGCATACGCGAGAGAAATTCTTGAAGAAAACGGACAGGCGCTGTTGGACAAAGACGAACAGGAACGTCGCGCGATTATTGCGGAATCTTCGATCTCTAAAATGCTGGCTGACCAAGCTAATACCTTGAAGCATTTCGGCGTTGAGTTCGACACATGGTTCAGAGAAAGAGAATTGCATAAGTCAGGCATTGTCGAGAAAACCTTGGAAATCATGAAGGAAAAAGGACTTGCATACGAAGAGGACGGAGCGCATTGGTTCTCATCCACTGATTTTGAAGACGAGAAAGACAGAGTCCTGAAAAAATCATGCGGGACGCCGACGTATTTTCTCGCGGACATCGCATATCACAGAAACAAATATGAGCGCGGTTTCGAAACCATAATAGATATTTGGGGGGCGGACCACCACGGATACATTGAAAGAATGAAAGCCGCCGTCGGCGCTTTGGGTTTTGATCCCGCGTCTCTCGAAATACTTATAGTTCAGTTCGTCAGATTCAAGAACGTTAAAATGTCAAAACGCCTTGGGAACATTGTCACAATCGACGACCTCATCGACGAAGTCGGCGCTGACGTGGCGAGGTTTTTCTTTCTCACAAGAAGCCGGGACAGCCACCTCGAATTCGACCTTAAGCTCGCGGGTGAAAAATCCGAGGCTAACCCTTTGTTTTATCTTCAATACGCTCACGCCCGCATCCACAGCCTTATCGCAAAAGCGGAAGAAAAAAACCTCCGCCCGATGTTCGGTTCGGAGCTTTCCCTCTTAACCGACCAGAGAGAACTCCAACTTATGAAGCAATTAGCCGATTTCCCTTGGGAAATACAGTCGGCCGCAAAATCCCGCGAGCCTGTTAGAATCATATCCTACTTGTCTCGCTTGGCCGGAGACTTCCATGCTTTTTACCACGATTTGCGCGTGATTTCGCCTGAAGAGCCTCTAATGTCAGGCGCAAGACTCGCTTTGTCCAAAGCGACCGGTTCTGTTTTAGCCAGAGGTCTCGATTTTCTTGGAGTTTCGGCCCCAGAATCTATGTGACTCTCTTAATGGGCCGTTCTTTTATGAAACGCACACTGTTCAAACAACTTGCGTCGCTCTCAATCGCTTGTGTCGCCGTTCTTGTGTCCCGTCCATCTCATGCCCTTTTTGAAACCCAGTACGTTTACGGCATCGGACCTCATTCAACTTCTAACTCTGCCCTGCCTGCTCTCACTTTTTACAGTCCTTTCGCGTATCTTTCCAATCCGGCCCTTATCGCGTTTTCCGAAGGAACTCAGTATTCTATCGCCTTCGGCAAGTACAAAGCGGTTTCCGACGACGGCCCTGAACTCAAGCATACGCTGCTCTCTTTAATAAGAGAGAACAAAGCATACACCGTCTACTCTTATGACGAAGACGGCTTTAATCGCGAATCATTTGCCTTCACAATGAGCAGAAAATACAATTCATACATTGTCGGGGCCACTATGAATGTCTTGAGATATTCATCTCCCCCCTTCCCGTCTCCGGCTCCCGGCGCAGACCCGGTTAACGACATTATTCCTTCTGACGACGGTTCCGGATTCTCGATAGAACTAGGAGCATACAAAGAGTTCGACAAAATCCGAGCCGGAGTTTCAATTCAGAACGCCATCAGTTACGTCAGCAACTATTCTTTCATGAACAAATACCATTCGGGCACTGAAACCAAGTTGCCCATCGTTTTTAACATCGGAGCCTCATATCCCATCCGCGACTGGGCGGACTTTTATCTTGGATTTAAGCATATCTCTTACCAAAGGATACGCCAGCCTCATATTATTGACGATAACAATGACACCATGATTTACGCGGGACTTCAATATAACATGTCCGGCGGCTCAGGAGCCGCCCGCTCCGGATATCAGAACTCTTCTGTTATCGCTGGCGCTTACGACGATCAGGCTCTGACCTTCGGCGCCGACTATGTTTCCGGCAATTACTCCGCCTCGCTAGCCACTTTCAACTACCTCGACGCTTATAATTCTCCTATCGTCCTCGGTTTGTCATACAAACCCGGCGACAAGCCGTGGCAAAAATCAGAGAAAGGAAAAACAGGCGAGGAAATTCCCTCCGAGACTCAGGTTCCCGCGCAGCCGCCTAAACCCAAATACGAACCGCCTTTGCCTGCCGCAGAATCTGTTTCCGAACCCGAACCTTCTTACCCGAAACCTATCGTAAAGCAAGTCGCCGAACCCGTAATCCCGGACGACCTCAATATCAAAAAACTAACCGTCGCCGCCGATTTCACTGTTGACCCAAAAATTATTCTTTTGCCCTCGCAATCCTCTTCTAAGTTTACCGACATAGACAACCATTGGTCGTTTTCATTTGTCAACTCCATTTCATCCTTGGGGTTTTATCCCGAACCATCAACAAAACCGTTCAATCCGACCGCGGACGCGGATCGCTCCGAATTCTACAGGCTTCTTTTCCTCACTCAGATTTCCAGAAAATATAAAAATCCGATTTCCATACAGTTCAAAACCCCTTATGCCGTCAGCGCGGGATCCCTCCTCATATCCCCCGCCCTCGCGCAATCCGTCAAATTAGTCGAAGGAACTTATGAAAGGTCCGGAACCAAAAGGCTCATCGTGACTCGCGACATTCTGAAAAAAGCCGCAGTCCCGCCGGGTAGATATAAACTCCGCCTCACTATCGCTCATCAGGATTTGGCTCCCAACATTCTTGAAGACTACATAACCATCCTAGACACATCCATCGACTTCTCTCAATTTGCCGGTCTGGAAGAATCGGAGTTGCGCTCCCGTGTTCAATCTCTCAAAAACAGCCTTATTTCTCTCGGCTTCGCCGTGGACTATTTGGACGGATTGCAAAAGAAATCAGGCCTGACCCGCGTTGAAGCGCTCCGCGAAGTTTTCTATGCCGCCGGAATAACGCCTCCCGTCAACTTTGACAAAACCGGACTGTTCACAGATATCTGGCATCTTTCACAACCAGACCAATCAATGATTTTTCTCGCTTCTCGCGGAATGCGCTCAATGGAAAACCGTCCGTTGATGGGCGGGTATCCCGACAACACTTTTAAGCCTGACAGAATCATATCCAACGCGGAAACCGCGGCTCTTATAGAAAGATACACCAGACTTCAGGAGTCCGATTTCGACCCTCCGTATCTCCCTCCAGACACAGATCCTGTCCCGACTTCCTTCAGACCTGCCATCGTTTCGGACAAAGTGGCGATTCCTTCCTCGCGCGCGCAAACAAATATCTCAATCCCTGTTTCTTCTCCGTCTAAAACAACCGGCGCGCAGTCAGCCCCCCAGCGTTTCTTCGTAGTGTCAGGCAGTTTCCTGACGCAGACTGCCGCTGACGCTGAAATGGCAAGACTCAGAGAACTTAAATACAATCCGGCCGTTGTGATTGAGAAAACCGATGTTTTGGAGATTAGACACACCGCCATAAGCTCTCATAACACGCGAGAAGCGGCAGAAAAAGCCGCCTCTAGCGTAGACACCAATCATTATACGCCCAACATAATCGCGCTCGCTTCATCTACTCCCTCGACAATTCCTTCTTCAAAAATCGCTTCCAAATCGACTTCCAAATCAGTCGCATTTTCAGTTGACCCATCGGATTTTGCCGGTTTTTCGCCAAAAAAGATATTCCCTTCCGAGGGGTTCGTAGGCAATTATGACGATCATGTGCCATTTGATTCCAGCATCATTAAGGTGGTGGAATGATTCGTTTAAAAAGGCAGACTTTTATCTTTCCGGATAGCAGCCCGGAATCCAAAAACTTGACGATATTCATTCTCAATGTTATCTTTTCTATGATATTTATAAAAAAAGGCTTTGTTAAAGCCTTATCTTGATTTTATACAATACTAATTGTCATTTATCGTACCATGAGCCGGAAGCTCGAAATGGGGGGAAATGCTCAATAAGAGAATAGCCGAAGCCAAGAACATACCTGAAGCGTTTATCGCCGCCTCCGATCTATTCAGCGATTATTATTCAATGCGGTTCAAAACATCTCCCGGTGACGCTTATTCAGGAAAATACACATATAAACAGTACCCTGCCATGTCTCGAATAATGGGCACTGTCCTCGCCGAAGAATTCGGCCTCGAACCTGACATGAAAGTGTGTTATATATCGGAAAACAGGCCCGAATATAACATAGGCGACCTTGGCACGATGTTCGCGGGCGGAGTTTCATGGGGCCTTTATGATTACGACGTCAAAACGCCTGATGTTATCGAGTACAAGTTAAACGACAGCGAAACCGCCATCATAGCGACAAGTCCGACTTTCCTTGAAAGCATCCGCTCTGTCGTAAAATCAGGAAAAACCGCAGTCAAACATATAATTGTGATGGACACTCCATACGACAGCGTGAAATGCCTGAAAAACGAGACGCCGTTTTCTGAAATCTTGACCCAAGGAATTGAAAATTCAGAACTCTTAGAGAAAAGACTCGAAAACGTGGGACGCAACAGCGTAGCAAGGTTGATTTACACATCCGGCACGACAGGAAAACCCAAAGGCGTCATGCTAACTCATGAGAACCTGATGTCTAACTGTGAAAGTTGCTCCACTCTACTTGATATTGAACCCGGAGAGCGCCTGATTTCGTATTTGCCCGAAGCGCACTCGTTTCAGGGCTTCGTCACCCTCTGCATGCTTTTCAACGGCGGGGAAGTATGGTATTCGCATAAAAAAACAATAGTTGACGATGTTAGGATTATTGAGCCGACCATGTTTCCGGGCGTCCCGCTGGTATTCAAAAGATTCGCCGAAGGCATGACCTCAAAAGTCCTCGAACTCACCAAAGGCCACATAGACTTGTCAGCGGATTATTCAAAGAATCCGATCAAATCTTTCCTGCGCGGCCGTGTTTTAGGCCCGATGATTCTCAAAAAAGCCGGTTTGTCTAAGATTGTCCGCGCAGTGTCAG
>JAKQBV010000378.1 GCA_029573925.1 bacterium | reverse complement strand
AACAAGTCGGACAATTCATTGATTCGATGATCCAGCACAACAATATCGAGACCCGTTTCATTGGAAATCTTCGTCAGCCTATCGTCCGCCTGTTCATCCAGCGACCTTGTTGTGGCCAGAACATAGCACTGTAACTCTTTGTTCAGCCTTATGCAGTGATGTATTTCTCCTTCGATTTCATTGAGGTTAAAAGATGTCGTTTCTTGATATCGTTTTGCTTGCATTGTAACAACGCCGGAGACGCTACGCGCATCGCCGCCCGGCTGGCTGCCTGACCGCGCCACCACAAACTCCTCATCCAGAAGCTTTCCTAGAAGCGCTGCTATCAGTCCTTCGAAACCGTTTTCGCCTGAAGCAGTCATGCCTCTCAACGCTTCGATTAGCTGATTCATTTTATCATGAGACATTGATAAACTCCGAGAGAGCGACGCGCGGCTATTACGGACTCAGCCCACAATATAGTCGAAGCAGACAAGGCGTAGGTCTTCCGCTGTCAGTTCTTTTTCCTTGCGCTTGCCGGGGTGGGCGGCCGCCTGTTTTCCGTACTTGTTCGTCATATCGAGGATCGGCTCTATGAAAGCATCAAAGTTTCCGCTCTTCTGAAACTCGTTATACAAGGCCCTCAGTTCCTTGACATGAACCGAAAGCATTGGTTGATTCAGATATTTGATCGCCTCAAGCGTCTGTTTTCTGTCCACGTTGGGATTGTTCAGATATCCCTGCAGGGTGGTTGCGATTGTCTGTTGTAGCGGATCAATCGTCTTGGGCACTGATTCCAATCCGCGCTGTTGCTCATGCCGCCGCAATATATCGTCGATGATTTTTTGTTGAATCTCGAAGGCGTCGCAGTCGCCAATGACTCTTGGCGTGTCTGGGCTGCACGCTATCAGATTCCCAATCAGATACCGATTATCAATAATTCTGTCTGTCTTCAAATCGTAATATTTCCAGAAGTGCGATTTGACGCTGTCTTTGTTCGCCGTGAAATAGAAAAACATTCCTTTTGCGTTCTGTCGCGCCAACCCGGAGTGTATCCCGTCAGGAAGCTCGTCCAGTTTTTCTTTTCCTCCGGCCTCCAGCAGTCCCGCCAGTTGTTTCATCATATATTCACTGCTTACAAGCTCCGTGAACTGCTCTTCCTCCTCTATCACAGAGCCGTCTTCCTGTTTTATTCTCCTCAGCGTGTTGAAGCATTTCGGATGCACCGTCTCCCCCAGAATGCTCGCGTCCAGAAATCCCGCTTGGTCTATCACGTTGATTTTCGTTGTCAGGCTTTCCACTAGCTTGAGCAGTTTCTCCAGCCCCTCGTCGGGGAACATGTTGTGCAGATATATCCTGTCGAACTCCGAGCCGATCCTGTCCACTCTCCCGGCCCGTTGAACCATGCGCACAGGGTTCCAGTGCAAGTCGTAATTTATCAGATGTCCGCAGTCCTGTAGATTCTGCCCCTCGGACAACACATCCGTCGAAAACAAGATGTCTATCTCATCGGCGGTTCCGGCGATGGACTCCCTTTTATTGGACTTCGGCGAAAATCTCTGTATCGTTCTTTCCCTATCGGGCGGATTTATCCCCCCGTCGATCCTTTTTATATTCGGCCCGCCGAGGCTTTCCCTGAATTCAACCCCGCGCTCCCCGCCTATCTCCCTAAAAAGATACCTCGCGGTGTCCTTGTAATATGAAAACACCAGCGTTTTTTTTCCTTTCAACTTCCCGCTCAACAGTTCCTTCAACTTCCCCAGTTTTTTGTCCTCATCCGGCCCTATGCCTTTCACCTTTTCCCAGATATCCGACAGCGCCGCGATGTCGCGCTGGACGTCCTCATGAATCTTGCGCAGGTTATATTCCTTCGTGTCTATCCGCTCCATCTTTTCCACTATCAGCCGCGCGTCTTCCGCCCCGTCCATATCATCCGCCCTCGACGTCGGCGCGGCGTCGTCCTCCTCGTCCTCCTTCGCAAGATACTGCATCGCCTTATGGAAATCCCAACTCTTCAGCAACTTCCCGTCCAGTATGTAAGCCTCGAACGTCTTCTGGAATTCCAGCGCCCGTGTGACGCTTATCCTGAACGCCTCCACGCTCGATTCAAACCTTTTCAGATATCGGCTTTTGAATATCCCCACCAACGCCTGTCCGCGCCCCTCTTCCATCTTGTCTATTTTGTTCGCGTCCTTTTTGTACGATTCCAGATTGTACGGCGCCAGCTTCAAACTCTCGATCCCCGACACCACGCCGTCATATATTCCCTGATAAGTGGCCTCAAGATTGTATTCCTCTGTCTTCAACGCTCTTTCAGGGAACTTTATCTTCTTGCCCGAAATCATCGTTTCCGGGTACGCCTGCTTTATGAACGCCCTTGACCTTCTCACCACCACCTCTTCCAGCAGATTGAAAAGCTCGACCGCGCTTTCGCCGTCTCGCGACTCCCTTCTCGCCTTGAGAAAATAGCGGTACAGGTCGCCGATGCCCGCGCCAGCGAAGTAACTCTTATCCCCGCCCGTGAACAGACATATCTGGTTGTACAGATCAAGCAAATCGTTGTTTATCGGCGTGGCCGTCAGCAGCACAAGCTGTTTCTTCAGCCCGTCCCGCCCCCGGCTTCCGTTCATGCTTATCAGCCGCTCCAGATTCCCGTATCGATTCGAGTTCCTGTTCCTGAAATTGTGCGACTCATCAATAAGAATAAAATCAGCGTCCCCGTAATCTTCAGCCTCAAAGTCCTCTCTTCCGAGCAATTCCTGCGTGAGTATCGTCGCCGGAATCGTCGCGTCCCGAATCTCGTTCTCCCACATCTTCTTCAGGGACGCCGGGCATATTATCAGCGCCTTCTGTCTCATGTGATAGGCGTATTCCTCCAGCAACTTTTTTCCTATCCATGTTTTTCCTATCCCCACCGGGTCAGCGACAATCACGCCGTCGTATATCCTCAGTATCTTTCTGGCCTTCTTGACAGCGTCCTTCTGAAAATCCGCCAACTCGATGACGGACTTCTTCCCCGCCTGCTCGATCTCATCCCCAAGCTCGTCCTTGAAATACTCGAACAGCGCCTTCATATACACCTGATGCGGCGTGTACTCTTTCTCTCCGAACTTCGAGGCGTCCAGCAGTTCTATCAACTCATCCTTGAAATCTCTCGATGCCTCCCATCTCTTCTCGAACCACTTTTCCAGTTCGATAATCGCCCGCGCGCCCACCTCGCTCTTGATCAGTTTCCGGTTGAGGTCTTTAATGTTCTCGCTCGGTTTGTCCTCCGACAGCCACCGCACCGCCTGTTGCGCCTCCGGGTCGTTCGCCTCGTCGTCGTCCAGTATCACTTTGTGAGAAACGTTCAACTCGCGGTTGCTCGTCAGCCCCGGCCCCGTCAGATTGCTCGAACCCACAATCGCGGACACCGGCCTGAACCGCTCGAAAATATACTGCTGTCCCGGCCTGTCGGAATAAAACAGATAACACTTCGCGTGGAGGAACTCCTTCTCGTGAAACCGCACCGCCACACGCTCTTCGCTCAGAAAGCGTATAAGCGCCTCCACCAGCTCCACCGTCTCCTCATTGTACGGCGTCCGCTCCAAATCCCCCCTCATCGCCAGCAGAGAACCCTTCGCGTTCGGCCTGATTCCAATCTGCTCCCCCGTCCTCGGCTCCGCCCCCAGCAACAACCTGAAACTCCCAAGCCCCCGCAACCCGTCCTTAATCAGCTTGTACCCCTGAACAGTGAAATAAGCCGTCGCCACATCAAGGCAGTGATCCCTGTGCGCCGCCAGCAGTTCATTCAAAACATCCCTCAGGATGTATTGTTCGTTGTCAATTACGTATGGAATTTTCATTCTTTTTCAGCCCTCAATATTTCAACCCTTTTCGATCAACACGCTAACTTGATATAAACACGGAATCCATGGGAGAATAATTGCATTCCGTTTTGCGTCTTCACTCTCGTTTCTCTGTTTGACTTTAACCAATCGCAACCTTATCATTTAAATGCTGGAAACATTTACAACAATATGTAAAAGGTTCCGCCCCGATGACAAGAGGCCATGGGCCTCTCCGAAAGGTAGTCGGGGCGGTCGCTTTTAATGTCATTGTTCATAACTCTTTTTCCATCCAGTTGAGAATTTCTATTAATTCTTTTCTTAGCTTATTTTTTGGGGTCGCCGCGACAATGCATTTTGGCACGTGCCTAACTTTTAATGGCGGATCGTTTATTGCTTTCTTTACCAATCCTTTACTGCCAAGTTTTTCTCTAAATTCCTTTATTCTCTTCTGTTGAGTTAAAGACCATGGATGTTCATTATATGCGATAGGCCATCCACGTCTTGTTACATCTGGGTTTTTTATGGCTTCTATAGCTTCTTTTTCGTTTCTTGCATGGACTATCGAATATTCAATGTCCACCGGAAGCACCATTATTCTGTGTTTATTAATCTTTTGACTTATTTTTTTATATATCTCCATTACTTCTTTATCATTCTTAGTATTTTGCGATGCTAGAGATTTCACTTCATCCACAATGTCTTCTGGCACTCTCTTTTTTCCATTTACTACAGTTAAACAGAAATCATTGAAAACATTAGAGCCGGAAACACTTCTGTTCACAGCATCCTTGTCAATTATCACTAGCCATGGTACATTGTATTTTTCCGCAAATTCTACAAATGTTCGTACTCTCTCACATCCGCCGATGTCGTATATTTTTATGGCTTTTCTAGTGCTTCCATATTCATGCAGCAGATATTCCCACACTCCTTTGTCGCTTGGCCCCTCAACAAATACCACGCCATCTGAAAACAACAACTCAGCCAGATCGGAATCACATAAAAATTGGTATTTACTCATTTCTGACGTTGTCAAAGATATTTTTGGAAAAAGAAATGTTCCGTTGTTGTTTTTTTCAATTCTCCTTAATATTGTCCACTCATTCTCAGTTAGTTCATCAATAACAACGCTTGAATGTGTTGATACCCACACTTTGTGTTTGGAAGACAACGCCCTTATGGCTTTAACAACCTGTCTTTCAGCGCCAGCATGAAGATATGCCTCAGGCTCCTCAATAGCGAAATGGATCTTCTTCGTTATTGTCAGGGTTGAAATGTATTCCATCAAAATCATTACAAAAGCACTTTGCCATCCTGTTCCTTTTTCTGAAAGCAATGCCGTAGAAATGCCATCAGAGATAGTAAACTCAAAGCCATCGTAAACGTCAGAAGCTCTGCCTGATATCTCGTTTATTTTCAAGGCATCCATTTGAAGATATGTTTTACCGATACTTATCATCTGTTGATTTGCCTTTTTAAGCTGTTTTTTACCCTCTTTTAGCAAATCTTGATATTTCAATTCAAAATCTGTCGGTCGTCCCGGCTGAGCAGATGTATCTTTAAAGATAAGATCAACCAACTCTCTTAAAATATTTCCTCTCTGAGAAAGCATAGATGCTGAAAGGTTTCTTACCGAAGGAATCCAGATAAAACTATATTCGTTATTAAATCTGGTTCTCAATATATTCATTGCTTCTGATAGCGATGTCTGAGCTGATTTGGTTCCCAGCTTTACACTCCATCGTATTTTTGGGTTCTGCTGGCTTGCCGACATCGTTATGGTCAGCTTGTCGCCATCCTTTTTGAGCAAATTCTTAAGCTTTGATCTGATTAAGGATTCGCTAGGCAATGAAAAAACAACCGATATTGCAGTTTCCATCGTAATTCTTCCCACTCTAAAATTCTTAACAGGATAATCAGACGATGGTAATTCGTCAGGGAAGTCCAATATTGTTGAAAGAGCTTTAAATATATTAGTCTTACCGTGATTGTTTTTGCCAATAATTATCATATTTGTGCTTGCATCGATATCAAGTTCACGAATCGATCTATAAGCTCTAATGGACAACTTCTCAATTTTCATTTTGCAGCCTCCTGATTAAGCCTTGTTGAGCCAGTGCCGCCTTTTCACCGAAATGGTTTCCTGTCAAACGGCAACACGAAAATATATTTTACTAAAAACGCCTTTCTATCTCTCTGCAGATTGTCCTCTAAAGTCAGGTTTTTCATTGTCAATATTCCCCAGCGGTACTCGTTATCATTTTCAAACTGTTTTCAAATTTGCATTGGTAATATCATCACTGCATCTTACACAAGAAGGGGATGCTTTCGTTCAAGGCACGCCATCAACGACTTTTATTACAAAAAGGTTGCACTTTCAATTTCGCTCGAATAAGATTCGTGATGTTGTCCTATTATACGTTATCGCCCAAATGAAAACCAAGCTTAATGAGCTTATCGAAGAGAGCCGTCGAGTTTATCCTGTATTGGTATTGCTTATTATAAGGTCTGCCTTCCTCAACATGGAATCCTAATGCTCTAAGCTCGTTCGCAACATATGGCGAAGCGTTGAAATATATTCTTAGCTCACGACCAAATCTGTTTTCTTGAGTTTGATAATGTCGCTTAATGCCAGGAAGTGGCCTAACACCTTTTTCCTTTTCATACGTTTCTTCAAACCTTTCTTGAAATCTTGTTGGCACTTCAGCCTCAAGTCTTAGCGGGCGTGATACTCCGAGAAACAGAACAGCCGCAGACCCTGTAACTCCCAATGTCTTCTTAGCCTTTGCCATTGATAACACCCCTTTTCTTATTCCTCACCATGAAAGGTGGAGAGTTCAACCATTTCCTTTTCCTTGGCAGTTAATTCATACAAATTATATATTAATTCGTCTATTTGTTTATCACAGTGTAAAAACATTTCTTTTTCATTTTGATTTTTGTGCTGAGACGCAAATATCACCAGTCTTTCTAGGGTTTCTTTTTCGCCATTCTGAATGGCCGGAAGCGGCAATTTGCCTACATAGTTTGAGTCGAAATGCATTGTTCTAATAGCTTGGTTATAAATGAATCTGTACATATACCAAGAGATCAGCTTGCTATTTAGAATAGCGACAAGAAGTTCATGAGACCAATCAGGATTGGTAATAAAGGTGTTGTTAACCGTATCAAGATTTAATAAGCCTTCTTTGTCCAACGTGCAAATTATTCTAATGTGTGGAACTGGGTTCTCAATGTGCGCAACAATATTTTGGGACACTATCTTCGGTTCTTTTAAAACGCTCACCTTTTCATCTGCTTCGTTCGGTTTGATATCTACGGTAGGCAAAGGCAAACCTTTTAAACCATACCTAGCGATGTTTTTCCCCGCAATTACACGCTCTCCATTCCCACTTTGTTTAAGTTTGGATTGCCAAGGCAAACCTCTGAATGTTTTTGAAATGTCCTTAACTTTGATGTTGTCCTTCATTATTTTAAATCCAAGACGCAACTCATCGAAAGACAACCCTGTCGGAAGAATGCCCAGTTCGTGATAAAGCCCCTTTTCCAATCTCTCGCTTTCGATTAGTTCCCCCGACTTGAAAATGCCAGTCATATATGTTTTATGTTTTTCAGGACGTCTGCACACAAAAACGACTTGTTCTAAAAGTACATCATCAAAAGCTTTGCTTGCATCAATCAATTGATATAGGCTGTCTTTGACATCTTCCACAACAGTACGCCAACCCTCGCTAAAAGTAAAAGATTTGGGAATAATCATTCCCATTAAAGATTTTTCCACAATTATTTCTTTGCACTTGAAAACAAAAAGCCCGGCGATATTCAATTGATGGGGCATATTTGAGTAATGTCTGTCATAGTAATCCCTTTCATCCTGCTCAAAATCAGTTCCATACGGCGGGTTGCCGATGACGGCGTCGAAGCCGGAATTGGGTTTCTTTTCGATGACGTGTGCTGTTCCTTTTCGCGGCTCGAAGAAGACTTCAGGGAATTCCAGTTCCCAGTGGAAGAAATGTTTGCCCCCGGACGCTTGTGTCGCCGCTTCGGCTGTGGCGCGATAGCTTTCTTCAAGCTCCATGCGCGCGGCGGGCGCTTCCGCCCAGTTGTATATATCGGACGACCTCAAAAAGTTGAGAGCGGCGTCCGGGCTGGCTTTTTTCTTCTTGTTTTTAGGCGCGTCGGAGTTGACGAACCACCGGCTTGTGTAAACGTCGAATATCCTTTTCAAAGGGGCGATTTTGTCTGATGCGTCAATATATTTCGCGCGCGATTCCTTTACCTGCGCTGATGTGGTGTCGGACAGCTCCCCTATGCGCCGCATGATCTCGGTGGCGCCCATGAGCCTTGAGAATCGGCTGTCCCAGAGTCCGAGTTGAAGCGCCTGATTTCCTGTTTCGCCGATGGCTTCCCGCACTTCGTCAACTTTCGCGCCGATGAGGGAGTTGCCGCACTTGAGGTGGTGGTCGAGGAACGACAGCGGCGCGCCGAGGGTGAAGCAGTCCAGCCAGAGGCTGACTTTCGCTAGCTCGACCGCCATCGGGTTCAGGTCAACGCCGTACACGCACCGCTTCAGAACGTGCCGCTTCATCAGGTTTACGTCTGTTAGTTTCGCGGGGTCGATGGTCACTTTCTGCTTTTCCATCTCGCGGAGTATTGTTTCTCTTGTTTCCCGCAGGCGCGCCTTGACGGGGTTCCACGGGAATGCGTTGAGAAAATCTATCATCCGGCATGTGATGAAGTCCACCGCCTCGACAAGGAAGTGGCCGGAACCCATAGCGGGGTCGAGCGTTTTGACGTCGAAGAGCGCGTCCACGACGTTTTGATATTTGACCGCAACTTTTTCGGGGTCGTCTCCGGCGCCGCCGACTTTCTTGAAGGCCAAATTGCGTTTCACGGCTTCTTTGTAAGCTTTTTGCGCCTCGCGTATCTGAGGGGATATCTTTTCGAATTTTTCCTTCAGCACGGGGCCGACGGTGTTTTCGACGATATATTTGACGATGTAGTCCGGTGTGTAATATGAGCCGGTAGCCTTGCGTTCGCGTTTGTCGTTTTCGAGATAGACGGAGCCTTTTTCATAAACGCGCTCGACGGCGTTCGCGCCGCGCCCGGCGACGAGGATTTTGATCTTCGATTTGACGGCCTCTTTGTAGGGGATCACCTCTTCGGTTTTTTTGCCCTTTACGATGGCCATCTTTTCCGGCGCTATCCGCAGTTTGAACTCCAGCAGCCCCTCGTAGATGCTTCCGAGGTGGCGGACGCCGAGGGATTTGTAGTCGATGAAGACGAGGTCGTGTGTTTTGTCGTCGATGTCGCGCGTCATTAGGTCGAGGCCGAGGGCAAGAAAGAGGTCTGGGATTTTGTTGTCTCTGAGGAAGCGGGCGTTTCGCGCCTCGGCGGAGTTGTCGTCCGGGGCGGGGTCGGTTATGAAGAGGCCGCCGTTGTAGAACGGGACGTTCAGGTCGCTGTCGCCCTCGGACATGATGTGAAACAGTTTTTTGAGTTCATCGTACAGGCGTGTGTCCGATGATGAGAATTTGCTGCTCAGGAGGCTTTCGCGGTCGTCGAAAAGTTTGCCCCCCGCGGCGGCGACTTCCTCTTTCATGCGGGTGACGCTGCGGAGGTAGTAATCGCGCGTTTCTTTCACGGGAAGCAAGTCTCGTGATTCGGCGTAGAGAAGGAAGAGAATTCTGTAAAGGAAAGTGAGAGCGCCCTGAAAGATTTCGTCTAGGCGCTCCTGAGAGAGTTCGGGGGCGGCGGGCGCGGCGTTGCGGATGCGCTCGATGAAACCGAGGGCGAAACGCGGGAATATCTGGTCGAAGACCCTGTCTTTGAGGCGGTCGCCGAGGCGTTTGGCGTAGTCCGCGCTGTCGTCCATGAGAGAATCGAGGAAGGTTGTCAGGCGTTTTTCGCCGGCGCGGAGTTCTTCTGTCGGCTCAAAAGCTTGAGCGCGGAAAAACAGCCAGAAATAACGGAATGAGACGGCGGGATCGTTTGACAGGGGGCCGGAGTCGGCCAGAATCTCTTCGAGGTCGATTTCGTAATAATGTCCGGCTGTGAAATGGGCGCGGGCCGAATACAGCCGCCAGAGCTTGCCGTTGGTGACGACGGCAAAGGGGGCTTCGCCGCTTTCGAGGAGCGAGACGACGGCGGCGCCGGGGTTCTCATCGGGGGTTTCGGAGTCCCGCTGGTCGTCCTTGCCGTCAAGGGAGCGGCCCCACGGATATGTCAGACATAGGGCAATCGGCTTTTTTTCGTTCGAGTTGGAGTTGGAAAGAAGTCGGAAGTCGGGCTTGATTTCGGAAGAGCTTGAGCTTTTGACTTCTTGCGCCTTGAATCCAAGCAAATCAAACGCGGGCATGAAAAGCTCCCCGCGCAGAATGCTCTCGGTTTTCCGCGCCCAGCGAGTGTTCGCCTGCCTGAAGAGTTCCCGGAATTGCGTGAACGCGGGCTTGGCGTCCTCGCCCCATTCAGACTTCTCTTTCGGCAGCCTGTGCCTGAGAAAATAATCGGAGAACAGCGCCCGGTTGTTGAAGAACTCCTCCGACCAGAAAGCCACGGAAAACGCCGATTTGAGCTTGTCGTACTGGTAAAATGGATCGCTCTCGGTGTAAGTGAAGCGACGGATAACCCTGAGTTGCACGGCGGTCGGTTTGCGGCGGTTGACGGAAAGGACGCGAGGATGGATCGCCACCTGTTTGCGGCTGAGTGGGGAATCCTCCTTTTTCTCCGGAACGGACTTCTCCAGCAGAACGAAGTCTATGTGCTCGTAGTCGGAAGTGAGAACCAGAAGGAAATTGCCGGCGCGGTTTCTGAAAACGCGGGACAGTTCTCTCGTGATCGCCACGGTGACGGACGCAAGCTCGAAAAGATAAACCTGAAACAGGCCGTCGTGGTCGGCGATGAGTTCGATCTTTTTTATCTGACGGGCTGTTCCGTCGGCGGCGATGTCGAGGTTCGCGGGCGACTGCGTCACCCGCGCGTCGAGGTTATATCCCAGCCCGGCAAAAAACGCCGCCACTTGATTGGCGTCGCTCAAAACTTGTATGTCGGAAGATTGAAGCTCTTTGTCCAGAATCTCCATTGTTTACCCTTTGCAGCGATATCTCATTGGTATGCCCCGGGAACTGGGGACGGAATGCTTCCCGCAATACGATTGTTATTGAATTTTATCATACAGGATGCGACAAAAACATCCAATAGAAGGCAAAAAGCGGCCATTCGCAGCGTCGCCTTGGCGGTTTCTAGACACTTGCCACACACGATAGAGAATTTGTGATGTGGTGACGGCTCTTGTTCAGTGCGGAATCGCTTTCTGATAGGTTCTGGCATTGCAGGCACATTAACGAACAAACTCTTCATGTTTTTTTATTGTGAAAAGAGCGTCTCCCGGCGACAGGCCGCTCATGCTAGAATGGCGCGACACATGGCATTATTCGACGATACGAGGCATGATTCCTTTCCGTGAGCAGTTGGCAAAAACGTTCGAATCACACTTCCCGCATAATATCCGACGGGGAAAACATGGGGGGCTTTTACAATGAGACTGGACACGGCGATCTTAGAATATTTGAAGACACTTGAACACGAAAGGAACCTCTCGCCGAGAACTATAGCGGCCTATAGATTTGATCTTGGTCAGTTCTTAACGGCAGTCGGCAATCTTGATGTATTGGACATAACGACCGCCCATATTCGCGACTATATCGAGGGATTAACAGACAACAATGCGGAGGAATCAACCATAAAAAGAAAAATTGCTTCCTTGAAAGCATTCTTCAATTTTCTTGAATCGGAAGAAACCATAGATGTAACGCCAATGCGAAAGATACATAAAAGATATAAAACAAAGAAAACATTGCCGCGAGTGTTAGCGTCGTCTGAAATTAAAAGGCTTTTAAGGGCTCCCTTGCTTCTTGAAAAACGCATTGTAAAAAACAACAAGCGTTCACGCGACACCTACAGTCATTATGGACGTCAAAATCAATGCATCCGCGACAAAGCCATTTTGGAAGTGCTGTTCTCAACAGGAATGCGAATAGGAGAGCTTTCCGCGCTGAACACAGATTGTTATGACGCGAAAACACACACCGTTCGAATAATGGGCAAGGGGAACAAGGAAAGAGTTTTATACTTTTCGTCGGAGGAAGTGACAGAATCCTTGCGAAGGTATATCGGCGTAAGAAAACCATCTAACCCAACAGATAAAGCGCTGTTTCTTAATAGATACGGTGAAAGACTGTCCATTTATTCCGTTGAAAACATATTCAAGAAATATAAAGCGCTGGGAAGAATCAAGGGCGGCCATACCCCTCATGCCCTTCGGCACACGATGGCTACAATGTTGCTAGAGAATGGAGCAGACATAAGAGCTGTGCAAGAGATACTTGGCCATTCGAGTATTGTCACAACTCAGATATACACGCAGGTTTCTACAAACCACAAGAAAAAAGTCCTGTTGAAATACAACCAGCGAAACCGGATGATCATCAACAAGTAACAGCCCAGCCAACTTCAAATAACTTTTTATTATTGTAATTTGAAGTTAAGTATAAAAAATGAAGATTCTTACACCGTCATACTGGAAACATTTTCTTAAAGGAAACGGCGATTTCGACGGAATAGCATTCGAATCGCTTATTGAAGCTATACTGCCCGTATATTATGGAAGTGGCTGGACACCAACTCAACGCACTTGGGATGGCGGCAAGGATTTTATTCGAAGATCAAATGATGGCACGGACTGGGCTGAATGCAAGATATACAAAATCCCCATTTCTATTCATACGATCAGTAATACGTTGGTCATGGCAATCATTCACGATGCCAATCATATTGTTTTCTTTTCGTACAGTTCATTAAATAAGCCAGCTGTGCGCCATCTTGCGCAATTCCAGCAAAGTACGGGGAAACGCATTGAGATATGCGATAATGAACGACTAGAGGCACTGATTCTATCGATGATAGACCAGTTGGATTTCTTTTTTCCAATCCAACCGGATATGAAAAATGGCGCATCATCAGGCGACGCACTTGAGGCTTCTTGTCACGTCTCGCGCGATCTGGACATTGATTACAGCCTCATCGAAGAGCATAAGTTTCAGGGCATGCCTTCTAATTCCTCAATTGATCTTAAGACGACGTTTTTTGTTGATTTGTTTCTCGTCAATCGTCATCTTGATGCAGAAATGGAAGTGCGCGTGGAATTGCTCGACGATTACGATAAGCCGTTCCGGTTGCTTAACGAGTCAGTTCGCGCCAGCGGTGGTCTTATTCGAAGGCTGATTGAGCCGGGCGGCGTTGTGTGCGAACGTCTGTTTTTTACCCCTATCCATGAAGGGATAAAACTTCGAATTCCTCGAATACGTATTCTGAGCGACACGGGATGTAAAATAATTATTGTTCCAGGCTCAATGGATGTACGGAGTCTTTTCGAACCCCCATTGATAGGAACACGTTTTTGGGAAGCCAAGAAGCATTTCACGACTGCTGTTTCGATTCGTGACAAGGCGGTATTCGCAACAATTCATGGACCCAGCGGTGCGGGTAAAACGCGTCTAATGCAGGAATGTGTCGATTTACTTCTTGCGCAGGGTTACGAATATTGTGCTTATAATGGTGAATCCTTGTCGTCAGGTTTCGATGAATTCATCCGAAAGTTCTGCGCGAGACTCTACAGATTGCCATATTTAAAGCGGACGCATGACCCACCCACATCACACCACTATACTCCACGGGATTCAACTACGATGACTGTCGAAAGTATCTTGTACGATTCGAATTTCATACCTTCGGAACATTTTGAGGAATGTGTAAGAGCAGTCGTAAAAGCAATTGGGTATAGGAAGCTCGCGATTGGCATAGACAACTGCCAGATTCTTGATCGGCTGACACTTGATCTATTCCAGCGCCTCGTCTCACAGTTCCAAGAGACCCGCGGATATATTGTATGTCTCTTCGTATTTAATACAGATTACCATCTATATAACCAGCGCGCCGAGGAGTTCCATCGTCGTTTGCTCGAACTCAGCGCGGTCTGTCCCGACCAGTTTGTTCAGTATGAGGTGACTGGATTCTCTGAACCGGACATGAGATTGTATCTGGATCACATGATCTCTCTTGATCCACGAAGTTTTGTTAGCGGTTTCTCGGAAAGATTCTCGAAGACTGCGGAACTTCTTCTTCAGAAAATATTGCCCCGGCCACTCTTCATAAATCAGACACTTCGCTTTCTTCATGACCACCGCGTGCTCGATAGGAAGTCACATTACCTTTATGTTCGTGACCTCGCTGGCTTCCACAAGCTTCTCGAGGAAGTGCCGCCCGACCTGAACAGGCTTATTCATATTCGATGGGAACATATCTGCCAACTAAATGAACGCAGTCTGGAGACGGTGATTCGATGGCTGGCTTTTTTTCGACAAATAGATCGGGAAGATATGATCGATCTTGGAATATCGGCATCACATATCAATGATCTGGTAGTATCAGGCCTTATTCGACTCGACGAGAAGGACACAATACAATTCTATCACAGTCAGATCGGCAAGTATTTCATCGACCGGTATCATATCATACCTTTGGAAATGGCGGAACAGGCACGGCATTTTCTGGAGCATTCCGGTCTTAGCGTCAAGTACTTCTTAACATATTTCATTGCCTGTCGCAGCACAGAAAGCGTTGAAACCGGCCTCCTTAAGCGAGCCTGTGGAGTATTGGAATCCGGGTTGTCATGTGACGACCAAACTGTAGATTTTGCGCGAAGTGTTCGTGATGCCTTGGAAAAGGGGACGTGTCGGATTTCCGCTTCTCTGGAGCTACGCGCACGTCTCGCAGCCTGCCAGCATCTGTCAATGGGTGTGAGTTACTGGAACTCTTACACAATGTTCGCTGTGGAATACCAGCGGCTGCTTCTACATATTGACAGACTAAAGACCGCAGGCGCTGATTTCTTGAACTTTGTACATGAATATGCGAACGCATGTTTTGCTCATCATGAAGATCGCCATGCGCTCGACTTGTTAGATCGCGCACTGCGGACCGTTGATAAGATGCGTTTCCCTTCGCGCCGTGATAGGAACCGGATGATCGGACGGCTGCTGAATCGGCGCTGTGTCGCATTGAAGACGCTCGGTTATCGCGATGATGCCGTCGAGACCGCT
>JAKQBV010000377.1 GCA_029573925.1 bacterium | reverse complement strand
TAAAAACCATGAAACCCGAAACGCAGCCGTAAGCGAAAAGCAACATGATGGCGCGGATGAAAACGGGGTCGCTGAACGGCTTGAACTTTTTGCGCTCAAGAGAAGTCCCTTCCCTCAGTTTCAATCGGGCGAAAGTTTTTTCTAATCCCGCCGAGCCTAAGCTCATCTTGCGCGCCTCTAATAAACAAGCGATTTGTAAAACAAGTAATAGAGCAGATACGAGAAATAAACCATTCTTGAAGAACGGCAGAAATAGAAAGCCAGACTGAGAGTTACTTGTGTAAGCAGGCAGGCCGCAAGGGAACCGATGAAAGCCGTCACCGGGTCTTTGCTTCCGATTACATTCGGAGCCCACATCGAGAAAACGAACAGCGTGTTGAGCAGAAGCGGAACTGAAAGCTCGAATCTGCGGTCCAACAGCGCGCGGGTGAACAAGCCGTAGATTATCCCGAAAACAGGCCCGTAAACCGCGACATTAATGATCAGGTAGAAAACGATTTGTTGGAATCCCGGAAAGGAAACCGAGGCGTCTCGCGCTTTGCTTACGAATAAATACGTTACTAAAATAAAAACCGCCGCTGTCAACAAGATGAAAGCTGATTCTTTTTTCAGGTCGGAAGCTACAGTGTATCCGAGAGCGGAGAATGTTTTCGGCGCGGATTTGATCAGGGCCGCCAACGACAGGAACGCCGGCAAGGCGAATATCAGGAATGAGGGGGCAATAAAAATACTGCCAGCTATCGCCAAGACGGCAAAAACGGCAAAAACAAAAAATCTCAGCCAAGCCGCAGTGGTCATTCCGCCTGCGACCGAAAGAGCCGCCGGGCAAGCGATAAACAAAAAAACCATTGCTCCCGTCGCTTCCCTCGCCTTCCCTTCCGAAAAAACAAAGACAATAACCGAAGCGAAAAAAGCGGCCGCAAAGACCGCCGCCGACAAACGAAATGACGGCTCGGTAAACAGAGACAGCCTCTGAAACCCGTCGTAATAAGCGTCTGTTTTCTTATAATAGTAATTCATCAAATTAAACCTTTTATTATGAACAACTCATCGTCGCGAGCGGCGTCGTCGTCGATTCTCTGTAAAGCAAACTTGTTCGAAATCAGGTCGGCGGTCTGACGGGATACCAGCAGTTTCGCGCCGTGGCGCTTTGTGAGAGATTCGGTCCGCATTGCCTTGTCGACCTCTTCTCCGATGATGGTGAACATGGTTTTTCTATTGTCGCCGACATTGCCGACGAGAGCCTCGGCGGTGTGCACGCCCACTCCGGTTCTGAAAGTCTCTCTCCCTTCCGAAGCCCATCTGGCGTTCAAGTCATCGACCGCCGCAAGGATGTCGAGAGCTGCATGAGCGGCGTTTTCCGCATGCCGTTCGTCAGGGGCCGGAGCGCCCCAATAAGCGACCACGCAGTCGCCTATGTACTTGTCTATTGTGCCGTTGCGCTTGAATACCACATCCACAATGACAGTGAAATACTCGTTCAGGCTGCGGACTAGCTCTTGAGGGGATATCCTCTCTGAAATTGTCGTGAAATCCCTTATGTCCGTAATTAAAATCGAAATCAACTGGCGACGGCTTTTCAGCAGGTCCGGATTGGACAACACATGATCGGCGACGGATGATGAAACGAATCTTGAGAACAATTCTTTGGATCTTTTTTCCCGCGCCAGCTCCTCTTGCCTTCTACGCTCCTGCCCGATGTTGGCGATAACCGCCGCGGCGGCGTCCGCAGCCAGTTGTATGAGGGACACGTCCTCCACGTCGAAATCCATTCCGTCGTTTTTGTTTATCAGGGCCACCGCGCCGGTCACGCCGTTCTTGGAGCGCATAGGGGCTGCCAGCATTGATTTGATCCCAGAGTCGCCGCTCTGAACAAACCTTTCATCCGCGTCCGCTGAACTGCATGAAAATAACTTGTTTTCCGAGACGCACCTCATTAGCGGGTGCGTTTCGTCCAGCGCCGGCAAATCCGCGAACCCGGATTCGATGCTGTAGAAAACAGTGGGAATGGAAGAAACATCAGAATCTTGGGAGGGATTGAGAACAACCGCCGCAGCCTCCGCGCCTGTGAGCCTGACCGTCTGCTCTGCCAAACGCGTCATAACCTCCCGCTCCGTGGTAGAGCCGCCGATAGTCAGCATCGCTTCCGAAGCGGTTTCGGCGTCTTTGTTAGCCTTTCGCCCTCTGCCGACCGCCCAGCCTGAAAAGACGCCGAGGAGATTCAAAAACACAAGCATTGGGATAATAACCAACACGCCCACCGCGCTGTTTACGTGAAACGGCTCTACCGGCGCGTATAAAAGATACAAAACAGTCACGATTATTCCTGCCGATATGCCGCCTTTTAAACCGAATGCGCTGCCCGCTTGATAAATTGGAAAAAGAAGAAAGAACTTTATATAATCGCGTCCGCTCCACCCTGCCGCCAGAGCGGAGAACATTACGGCGAAACAAACCGCGATTTCAATCAATATCAAAGCCCAAAGCTTACCTTCTTTGCGCCTTGTCGCCGCGATGTCGCTATTCAATGTCAGGCTACCAAAAAACCCGGATTCGCCGATAGAGCAGGCGAATAGGGCGATTTACATAGTGTCGAACTGCTTCTCACGCACAAATGAATTTGTGAGCGCCACCCATCAATTTTCAGTAGGGGCGGGGCTTGCCCCCGCCCTGTCTCTGTTATCGGGCGGGGGCAAGCCCCGCCCCTACCACAAAAATGCGCCGCGCATTCCGCGTTTCATCCGCTCTGAACAATCGCTTCCGAATCCTACTTACGGATTCAGGTTAAACTGAATAATGTCAATTTTGACATTCAAACGATAATATACATCAGGGATGTTGATTGGCATAGATATATTTTAAAGCCGCAGAAACGAAACGCCGAGTCTATTATAGCTCCATTGAAGCGAAAGCCACCGCGTTGCGGAAAATGGCGAAGCCGTCGCCGCGCTCGGAGGCCTCTCCGCGCGTCCATCTCGGATGCTGAGTGGAAAGGACATGTCGCTCCGGATGAGGCATTAGTCCGAACACGCGACCGGTCGCGTTGCAAATCCCCGCAAGATCGTCTTCCGAGCCGTTGGGGTTGATGGGATACGGTCCGGGTTTTCCGGAAGCGTCCGAATACTTAAACACACCCTGTTTTGCCTCGCGCAACTTGTCTCTAGTTTTCGCGTTGTCGAAAATTAGTTTCCCTTCGCCGTGAGCGATTGGCAGATAAATCGGGGTTTCGATGCCTTGAGTGAAGACGCACACATTGCCCTCGACGGGATTTAGATGAACCCACCTGCAATCGAATTTTCCTGAATCGTTGTCGAATAGAGTGACGCTTTGTTTTGCCGCGCCGGAACCAGCTTCTCCGGCGTTGAAACCCGGCAGAAGCCCGGTCTTCACAAGGACTTGGAACCCGTTGCAGATGCCGATGACCAATTTTCCGTCGGCGACGAATTTATCGACCTGAGCCGAGATTTTGTTCATCATCTCGACGGCGAGAACTTTTCCCGCGGAAATGTCGTCGCCGTAGGAGAAACCACCGGGGATGGCCAATATTTGGTAGCG
>JAKQBV010000362.1 GCA_029573925.1 bacterium | reverse complement strand
TTTTCAATCGGGCTTTTCGTATCTGTCCTTACGAAGATTTCCGCCGCCTCTATCTCCATCCTGCTGTTTATATGGGTTATTCTTGTTCTCATCATACCGAATGCGGTTCCTTTCGTTGTGGATCAGATCAAACCGATCGACTCTCCGAGCCAAGTTATGAACAGAATTAAGTATAAGTCAGGCAACACGATGGACGGTCTTATTGACACGACTATACAGACATTTGAAGACGCCACCGGAATAGCCTTGGAAGATGTAGATTTCGGGCAGGAGCAAGGACAACAGAATGAATCCGAGCCTGAACCCGCAAAAAAACAGGAATCGGCTTCATCGCAATCGTCTTCATCATCAGCGTCTAAACAAGAGCAACAACAGGAAGCTCCTGCCGTAGATATGAAAGAGTTGGAAAAAATCGTCGGACAGATAAGCGACAACGATTTGCGGGAGCTGCAGCTTAGAGGATGCAGGTCTTGGATAGACAAGCAGCTTAAGCAGCAGGTGGGCTTGACGATAGATCAAGCTCAAAAAATGGCCAAGGATATGGGATACGATATTGACGTCAACGCTTTGCTAAGACAGTGCGAGGAGAATAAAAACGAGCTTATAGCGATGCGAAGGTCCGGAAAATCATCTGAGGAACTTGCAAGAGAAGGCGCGGGCGGACAGACACAGGCGGCCAAGGCGGTCCCTCAAGAACAACAGCGCCAGAAAGTAAAACCTCAGGAAGTCATAAGCAAATACATGTCTCTTTCTGAAGCTGAAAAGGGCCGGGCCATCGACAAAATGTACAACGCGTTCATCAACGCTTTCAAAAACAACAGCGAAATCAGCAGACAGGAAGAGGAAACATATCAGAATTCCATTAACGCTCAAGTCAAGCTCACAAAAAACCTTTCAAGAATATCTCCCGTTTCATCTTACGTTTACGCGGTTACGGATCTCGCCAACACCGGCATTGAAAGGGAAAAGGATTTAAAAGAATATCTTTGGAGTTATCAGAACAGATTCCTTGATTTCTTAGAAATGAAATTCAACGTTCAGGATTCAGAAAAAGTGCATAGTTTGTTCGGCGGGTTTTTCAGAGAAGCGCCTTATAGCGTGGATGAACTCCCTAGATTTTCATATCGAGAGATGCCCATAGCGCAGAGGTTGTCTCACGCTATAGTTGATATCGGCGTGTTGGTTTTCTTTATCATCGTCACATTCATGGCGGCGTTCGTGGCGTTCCTGCGAGCGGAAATTATTGACTGAGTATACTTTATTGGAACGCCAAGCGAGTTGAAAGCTGTTAATTTCGTTTGCCGGTGTACATGCGGTCAATATAGTCTATCTCCGACAGCCATGAAATCTCAATCATGCGAAGCATCACTCTTTTTTCATAGTCTCCGAATATATTTCTGATGTTGTCCACAACTGATTTGCCGTAACTTATGGCTCTAATATCGTCTGCGTGTTCAGGTGGAAGACCTGATTCGAGGCGTTTATGGTCCTTGATCTCCAATGATCGGCTTACCTCGTTTAAAACGCTCCAAGCAGTGTCCACAACCGCCCTATCGCTGCCGGCCGTCATCACCCATTTTGCCAGTTTCACCATTCTAGTGGCGTCTTCGCATGGCGTCATTACATAGGCGCGTCTGTACATTTCCGGTTCTATCGCAAATCCTTCGTTAACGGTCAGACAACGTTCGCGGCATTCTTTGAATATGTTTTCCACAATAGTGTTTTCTAGGTGATTGGACAGATTGAATGCTATTACCGAATTCAAGCCTATCCTAAGAGCCTGAGGAAACCGCGCGCCGTGTTTTATCATTATTCCGGGAATAGAAGGAATAATATGGACAAGCGCGCGAGGGTTCTTCAACAGTTTGATAAGAGACTCAAAACTCTTGTCTCTTTCGGCTCGATTATCCAGTTCGGGATAGACTGCGCTAAGGAACAGGGCTTCCAGCCTGTCGATATCGTTTTGATCTATGCCGTCAAGAAGTCTTTTGCTGACAATATCGGGCACGTTTTCTAGGCTGCAAACTCTGTAACGGGCATGAATCTCCGAATGAAGATACTTGACCGCCTTGCGTCTGACAATAACTTTTTCGTTAGTCTCGTTTTGCGGCATAATTCCCCGTCGGGCGCCTCGGATGCAAAATGACCATTCACAACGAAGTCGGCCAGCGAAAATGATTATAGCCTCAGAGAAATTGAGTTTCAATATTGATATTCACACGGAGACATCTTCAATATATAATTAGCCGCGCGGAGATAAGCAGTATAAGACATTTATAAATGGAGCAAACAGCCATGAAAAACGCAAAGTATGTTCTCTTGGCTCTCATTGCGGCCGCCGGGCTTCTGACGTCTGGATGCCGCAACGAGGTGGACAAAGCTATAATGATGCTTGATGGGGACAAAGCGCAACAGGAAGAAGCGATGGGAATCATCGCCATGTCAGCGCAAGACCCGATGCCCAGACTCGTCAAAGCCCTGCATGACACGAAGAAATCCGTGCGCATCCGGGAAAAGGTGGCGATGCTGATAGGGATTCAAGGCGAAAAGTCAGGCTCGGACGTCGCAGTGTCCGATTTGGTGGCGGCATTGAGCAAGTCCGAAGAGAGCGTTCAATTGGCCATTTTAGGGGCTTTGGACAAAACACCCGGCAAAAAAGCCATCGAAGCTCTTCGAAACGCGTTGTCAGGTAAAAGCCCTCCTCCAGTCAAGAAGAAAGCGAGCGAGTTGCTAAACGCGAAAGCGGCCAAGCTTGTCGAATCCGCTGAGGCTTTGTTTGGCGATGCGGCTATTCCAAAAATTATCGAGCTGCTTGAAGAAGCCCTTGCAATCAACCCGGATAATCAACAGGTTCGATTGAAATTGATCGGTTATTACTCTCTTAGCGGCCAGCAGGATAAAGCAAACGAGTTTTATGACGCAAATGGCGCTTTCGTAAGAGCCGTAAAGGTTCTTGGACCGTTCCCGCTCAAACCAATCGATCATATAGACCCGAAGACTTCGAATTTCTCAAAACCGGCGGCGACCGCCGACGGCGCTTCCATGAAATGGTTCGATTTTAACGATGTAAATGAAAGCGGCAAAATCGATTTTCGCAAGGACTCGCGGACAAGAGTATTCAGAAGCATTTTCTACGCCGGGTTCAAAATTAACTCAGACGAGCAAAAAACGGCGGCCCTCAATGTGTATGTGCGAGACAAAGCTAAAATCTGGTTGAACGGCGCGCTTCTTGATTTCCCCGACGCTACAAATGAGCAGGAAGAAAGAACGCTTAAAGTTAAGCTCAGAAAAGGCGACAATACGATGCTGCTTATGCTGGGCAGCATGAGACAATCAAGATTTTCAGTCCGAGTCAGCAACCCGGACGGCGGAAAACTCGACGGCATAAGCTACGGACTATGACGGAGGTCACTGAGATGAAACCGACTATTAAGATGAAATCTTCTTTTTGCGCGTTCATTGCAGCCATGATAATCGGCATCGGACTAAACTCCGCCACATGCCGCGCGCAGGGATTCGGCGGGGGTGAAATGCCTAAGGGCGCCGAAAAAATTATCGCGATGTTCACGGAACTGCTTCAACATAGATTCACACCGACCATTAAGAGCGCCTCGGTCGGCTCCGCGACCGTGGGAAAACCCATTTCAGTCTCTGTGCGCGCCGCGCACGAAGACGAACGCTCTGAAGACAAAGTGGCTGCCGTGGAAGTCTATTATTCAACTGACGGCGGGAAATGGTTTCAGGGACCTGTGGCGCTTAAGCAATCCGAGAAAGACGCTGAGTTATGGAGCGGCTCAATACCAGCTATCGCAAAATCAGGCAAGGTTATTTTTTATCCGCGCGTCATAGACACTTACGGAAACGTTACCGTAGAGATTCCTTGCAAGGTTTCCAGCGAAGATTTTCCGCCTGCAGCCGACGGTTGCATGGCTTTCGCAGCGGCAGACGCCGCTCCTTATGACGACCCGCCCGGCTTGGTCGATGACAATTACGACATCTGGGGCATTCGCGTAGGGATGGACGACTCGAAATTCCATATCAACATAAACGTGGAAGGCTCCATATATAAAGGCAACCTTCAGCAGCAGATGATTTCCGCGTATACCGCGTTGGTTATCGACACTCAGAAGCTTTACGAAATCGAAGACATAATGTCTTTCGTGATGCCGAGCGGAGAGAAAGAGCCGAAAGCTCCCGATTTTGCGCACATGCTGATATACGCGCCGATGGCGAAGATCATGGGCGGCAATTTCAGCGATTGCGGCGTGTTCAGAATGAAAGACAAATCCCCCATGATAGACGCGGCCAACATGAAATGCGATTCCAGCGGACCGGACCTCTTCATGAGCTTGGACAAAAAAATCCTTAACGGCAATATGAGAAACTCGTTCACGATGGTCGGCGGAATGACCGGTTATATGAGCGCGGGAGGCTCTTCTCCCATGCCGATATTTCAGGATTTCGCCAGAGCGACCAGAGTCAGCTTCAGAGAACGCTCATTTAATGTGAATTGATTCTGTCTATCTGATATCGGCCGTTTAATTGGTTTTTAGAGTTCTGCGAATCAGATCGAGCGCCGCGGAAGACGCGACTTCCCGGATATCGTTTCTTGATCGCGACATCTTTCTTGTGATGCAAATTGTGTCTTTGATGACGCCGGGCGCGGCGAAAGCTATGTAAAATCTTCCAACTTCGCTCTTGCCGTCGCCGCTTGTAGGCCCTGCGTTTCCGGTTACCGACAGCCCCACATTCGCGTTCATCAGCGTTGCCGCCTTTTCCGCCATCGAAATCGCGCACTGTTCGCTCACTGGCCCGAATTCCTCCAGCAGTTCAATGGGAACTCCCAATACTCTGTTTTTTATTTCCACTGAATACGCGACTATACCGCCTCTTAAGACGCTTGAAGCTCCGGGCGTTGATGCGAATCTTCCGCACACCATCCCGGCGGTGCATGATTCCGCTAACGCAATCGTGAGATTCTTGTCGCTCAGCGTTTTGAACGCGACCGATTCCAATGTGTCGTCGCCTTCTCCGTACACATACTCGCCGACGATGGTTTTCACTTCCTCAACGACCGGCGATATCAAAGCTTCACATTTCTCCTCGCTCTCTGCCATAGCGGTAATTCTCAGTTCGACTTCGAATCGTTTAGGCAAAAATGAAATAAGCGGATTTTCAGCTTTTGTGATTCTTTCAGGAAGCATCGCTTCCAAGTTCGATTCGCCGATTCCAAACACCTTAATTGAGCGGGATAATATAGCTCCGCTTTTTTTTGATGACACAACGCTTGAGATAGCTGAATCAAGCATCGAATGCAATTCTCGAGGGACGCCGGGGAGAAAAATGAACACCGCGTTTTTATAAGTTAGTTTTACTCCCGGGGCTGTTCCGGCGGGATTCCTGATAATTTCGGCTCCTCTCGGAATGCGCGCTTGCCTTAACGCTCCCTCCGTGCAGGGAATGCCGACCTTCTCAAAAAACTTCTTTATGCGCGCCTCAATATTGGCGTCTACTTCCAATTCCAAACCGAAGGCTGTCGCGGCGGATTCTATGGTGATATCGTCGGCAGTGGGGCCGAGTCCTCCCGTCACTATCACGAATTCGGAACGTTCAGCCGCTTTGCGTAAAATGTCTACGATATCAG